>JAFEBQ010000024.1 GCA_018242585.1 Planctomycetota bacterium | reverse complement strand
CTGTCGAGCCGCTTGTCACGCCGCCATGGTGCCCCTTGCTCATCGCCCTGGCGGCAACGCGTCGCTCGCAATGCTGCAGGTATTCCGAGCACACTCGGGCCACGATCCAATTTGGGTCGACCTGAGCGTTCGTTTCCCCGGCTACTTTGCCCCTCGCCAGGACCTCTTTGACGGAATCCTAGTTGGCGATCCCACCGATGCGCTCGCCGTCTTCATCAAAAAGGGCGACACTCTTCCTGGTTTCAGGAAGCGTGTAGCACTAGCAATTGGTCTGCTTCCAATACCAGGCAGATCCATGCAATTGACGTCGTTGTTTACGGGCTCAGACCATCCGTCTTCCCTCTCCCTGAAAAGTTGACCTGAGCCGGACGAGGGCCGATACTAAGCCTGCCCTCGGCCGTCGGCCTGCGCCCCAATTTCACTCCAAGGGCCATGACATGCAGTTCCCCCACCCGGCGATGGGTCATTCAATAAGGCCTCATCTACTGCACAAATTAGCTACACTAATCATTGTGGCGATAAGCCATCCCTGCTGTATATGTCACGTTTTTGCCGATAATTTAGCTGATTCGGCGCGTAGACCAAACATCGTACTAATACTTGCCGACGACCTCGGGTATGGCGACTTGAGCTTGTTGGGGAATCGCCAACTGGCGACGCCGCGGATCGATCGACTGGCCGCCGAGGGGGCGCACTGCACCAACGGCTATGCCTCGTGCCCGTATTGCAGCCCGACGCGCGCGGGCTTGCTCACGTCGCGCTATCAGCAACGCTTCGGCCACGAGTTCAATCCGGCGCTGCTCAAGCACAACGGCGCGGGACAAGGTTTGCCGGTGGGCGAGGCGACGTTCTTCGGCGCCTTGCAAGCGGTCGGCTACGCCACCAGCCTGATCGGCAAATGGCACGAAGGCGAGGAAGCCCCGTTTCATCCGTTGGCGCGAGGCTTTGGCGAGTTCTACGGCTTTCTGACCGGCGCGCATACGTTTTTGAAGACCGATGATCCGAACTTTGGGCCGATACTGCGCGGCCGGCAGCGCGTGGAACTCGACGGCTACCTGACCGACGTGCTGGCGCGCGAGGCGTGCGACTTTGTCGAGCGCCATCGCGCCGAGCCGTTTGCGCTGTATCTGGCGTTCAATGCCGTCCACACGCCGATGGAAGCGCCGAGCGAAGCCGAAGCCGCGCTCGCCAACATTACCGACCCGACGCGGCGCACGTATCTGGCCATGCTTGCGAAACTGGACGTCGCGGTCGGCGCGGTCCTCGACAAACTGAAAGCCACCGGCCTCGATGAACGAACGCTGGTCTTTTTCATCAGCGACAACGGCGGGCCGACAACGAAGTTTTCGCCCAACGGCTCGACGAATGCCCTGCTGCGCGGCAGCAAAGGTGACACGTGGGAAGGGGGCATTCGCGTCCCGTTCCTGGTCCGCTGGCCCGGGCGAGTGCCGGCCGGCGCGCGGTTCGACGCGCCGGTGATCGTGCTGGACATCGGGGCAACGGCCCTGGCCGCGGCGAACGTGAAGCCGGCGGGTGACAAGCCGCTTGATGGTGTCGATTTGCTCCCTCATTTGACCGGCGCGGCGAAGCAGCCGCCGCACGAGCATCTCTATTGGCGGTTTGGCAAGCAGATGGCAGTGCGCTCGGGGAATTGGAAGCTGGTCCGGCCGAGCCTGGGCCCCGGCGAGTATCAAGACGTCAGTCAGGAGCCGCTGTTGTTCAACCTGTTTGATGACCTGGGCGAGCAAACGAATCTGGCGGCGAAGCATCCGGATCGCGTGGCCCAATTGCAAGCCGCGTGGGACCAGTGGAACGCGCAAATGCTGCCCCCGCGCTGGCCGGCGACGGTGAAGGGAAAAAGGATTGAACCGTAGCGCGGTCGTCGCGCGGTGGAAGTAAGATGAGACAGCAAATTGTCGCGCGGCGGAAGTCGGAATCGTTTGCCCTCGCGCGACATACACCCCTCCCTTTCAGGGAGGGGCTGGGGGAGGGTAAGGACGTTACTAGCCATGAGCCATCGCAGTCGGTCGTCCGCGATTGGCGCCACGTCGTTTGGCTTGCGACGCGTTTACCCTCACACGGTTCGCTGCGCTCCCGACCTCTCCCTTAAAGGGAGAGGTGTTGCGGCATAGGCCGCAAATGGGGCTTGAACCCGTGTGGACCATTTCACGACAACTTAACAGACAATACAGCCCGTACGATACAAGGAAACATCGCCCCATGAAACGCACGATTGCTCTGGTTGGACTAGGACTACTCCTCTTGTCGGTAGCCGCGTTGCGGGCTGATGGTCCCAAGGACAATGTGCCGCAGCAGGTCCGGCGGATTCCGCCGCCGGGGGTGCCCGTGCCCGAGGCCGATCGCACGGCGATCGAAGCCGACTTGAAGCAATTGGAAGCAAAGCTCGAGCCGCTGCGCGCTCTGGCGCGCGGCAAGCAGCCGGCCCTGCTCGCGCCGCTGCGCGACATTGAGGTTTACCAAAAGGCCGCGACCTGGGCCTTGAAGTACGACGAAATCTTCAAGCCTAATGAGATTCAAGTCGTCAAGAACCAGTTGAAGCTCGCCCTGACTCGGGCCGAGCAACTGGCCGAAGGAAAAACCCCCTGGACCACCGCCGCTGGCGTGCAAGGCCGGGCTTACCGCTCGAAGATCGACGGCTCGTTGCAGCCCTATGTGTTGCTATTGCCCGAGGGTTTCGACCCGCGCTCGGCCACGCCGTATCGTTTGGATTGCTGGTTCCACGGCCGTGGCGAGACGCTGAGCGAAGCGATGTTCCTCGACGGCGGCCAGGCCCGCGGCTATGGCCCGCCGCCGCAGCACGGCATGGTGCTGTTCCTATACGGGCGGTATTGCTGCGCGAACAAGTTGGCCGGCGAGGTCGATCTGTTCGAGGCGATTGACGACGTGCGGCGGCAGTACCCGATCGACGACAACCGGATCGTCGTTCGCGGCTTTTCGATGGGGGGCGCCGCCTGTTGGCAGTTTGCCACGCACTTTGCCGGGCGCTGGTGCGCGGCCGCGCCAGGCGCCGGCTTTTCCGAGACCGCCGACTTCTTGAAGGTATTCCAGGACGAGAAGCTGAAGCCGACCTGGTACGAGCAGAAGCTGTGGCGGATGTACGACGCCACCGAGTACGCGTTGAACTTGTACAACTGCCCGACGGTCGCCTATAGCGGCGAGATCGACAAGCAGAAGCAAGCCGCCGACATGATGGCCCGCGCGCTCGAAGCCGAGGGGATGACGCTGACACACCTGATCGGTCCCCAGACAGCCCACAAGTACCACGACGAAACCAAGCGCGAGCTCGATCGCCGGATCAACGCCATTGCCGCCGTGGGTCGCGACCCCGCGCCGCGGCATGTGAAGTTCACGACGTTCACGCTGCGCTACAATGAGATGCTCTGGGTCACGGTCGACGGCCTGGAGCAACATTGGGAACGGGCCAAGGTCGATGCCGAGCTGGTCGGAGCAAATCAGGTGCGGGCCGCGACCGCGGGCGTGACCGAGCTGAGCTTTCACTTCCAGCCGGGGCAGTGCCCGCTCGACGCGACCCGGCGTGTGACGGTGGCGCTCGACGGGCAGTCGATGGAAGTGCCGGGTCCGCAGACCGACCGCTCCTGGGACGCCCACTTCGAGAAAGATGGCAGTACGTGGCGCGCCACGCCGGCCAGCGGGCACGACTACCTCGAAAAGCGCGCCGGCCTGCAAGGCCCGATCGACGATGCGTTTCTGGACAGCTTTCTGATGGTCCACGGCACCGGCAAGCCGCGCAGCGAGAAAGTCGCCGCCTGGGTCAAAGTCGAGGAAGCCCACGCCATCGAGCACTGGCGGCAACAATTCCGCGGCGACGCCCGGGTGAAGCACGACGGTGAGATCACCGACGGTGACATTGCACAGCACAACCTGGTGCTATGGGGCGACCCGCAAAGTAACAGCGTGCTGGCCAAGATCGCCCAGAAGTTGCCCATTCAATGGACGGCCGACGCGGTGATCGTGGGAGACACGAAGTACTCGGCCGACGAGCACGTGCCGGTGCTGATCTATCCGAACCCGCTGAATCCGCAGCGCTACGTCGTGCTGAACAGCGGCTTCACCTACCGCGAGTACGATTACCTGAACAACGCGCGGCAAGTGCCGAAGCTACCCGACTGGGCGGTGCTGAACATCGCGGGCGGCATCACGTCGCAAGCCCCGGGACAAGTCGTGGCGGCCGACTTCTTCAACGAGCTGTGGCAGTTGAAACCGGCACGGAAGTAGATTGGTACTGGCGATTAGCGACTAGCAATTAGCGATTAGACAGAACCACAAGCCCAGGGGTCCCATCCCCTGGGCTTTTTAATTTCACCACAGAGACACAGAGGACACGGAAAAGACGAGGAGGCAATCAGGGAGATGCCGACTCAACGTTGATGAATCCCAACGGACACCGTAGCATGAAGTGAGACACCCTTGGGAGGCGTGAGCCATGCACCAGATTCAGCTCAACGAGCAGGTTTACCAGGAGGCGCAACGCCGGGCGTCCGAAGCCGGCTTTTCATCCGTTGATGAATACGTGACTGAACTGTTGCAGCATGGCTTTGAAGAAACCGAGAACCTCGACCATCTCTTTACGCCCGAGCGGCTGGCTCATATCGACTGTGCCATCGCCGAGATTGACGCTGGACTGGGGCTGACGTCAGAGCAGGCTAAGGCGGAACTCGCCAAACGCAGGGAAGAATGGCTACGCCAAAACCCCCGCTAAGTGTCGTCCGCTCGCCAACGGCACTCAACGAGCTTCATGGTATTTGGCGATGGAACGTCGAACGCTATGGCTTGGCCCATGCGGACGTCTATGTTGCCTTGCTCGAGCGGGCCATTGACGTTCTAGGCGAAGCGTACAACCGGGGACGGCCGGTTGCCGGCCGGCCCGATTTGCGGTACATCATCGTCCGCCGTAAAGCGAAGGGGCACGGCCACGTCGTGGCCTATCGTGTCGATGAGCAGCACGTAAACATTCTGCACGTGTTTCACACAGCACAGAACTGGCAGGAACACCTGGCCGAATAAGAAAAGAGTTTGACGGAGTTCCTCTCCTTCCAAACTTCGCTCTGTGCCTCCGTGGTGAATCCTAAAAGAGGCTATTTCACCAGCGTGTCGGCGATGGGGGATTGATCCAGCTTGCGGCGCAGCTCGGCTTGCTGCTCGGCCGTAAGCGACGCGCGGGGGGCGGCGCAGGCTGCGTGCTGCAGCAAGCCCTGCCAGACCAAAATCTGCTTCGTCGCCGCCACGAACTGACAGGTGAGCAGGATTTCGATCACGCGGTTTACTTGCTTCTGCACGGCCACGGCCTCGGCGTGCTGGCCGGCCGCCGACAGGGCCGCGATCTGCAGAATCAGCTTCGGCATGAAGTTGTACGTCGTCCCAATGCCGCCGTGCGCGCCGAGCATCAGCCCCAGCGACAGCAGCTCGTCAGGCCCGTTGTAGATCAACTGGTCGGGGCGCAAGCGCGAGAGCAGCCGCTCGGTGATGTACAGATTGCTGTCGGTCACCTTGAAGCCGGCCAGGTTGGGTAGCTCGGCCAACTGGGCCAGCCGATCGATCGACAACGGCATGCCCGTCAAGCTGGGAATGTAATACCCAATGACCGGGATCGGGCTCAGCTCGCAGAGCGTGCGGTAATAGCCGTAAATCTCGTCCCAGCTAAAACCACCGGCGAACGGTGGGATGCTAGCCACGGCGTCGGCTCCGGCTCCCGCGGCATGCAAGGCCATGTCATAAGCCAGCGATCCTTCGACCGCGCCGACGTGAACGATCACTTGTCCGCGGCCGCGCGACATGCCGACGGCCATCTCGACCAGCACGCGGCGCAGCTCGGCATCGAGATAAATCCCCTCGCCGGTCCCGCCGCCGACGTACAGCCCGCCGACCCCTTGCGCGTACAAGTGATCGATCAGCCGCTCGGTGCTGGCCAGGTCCAACCTGCCCGAGGGGGACAGCGGCGTGACCAAGGCGGGCAGAATCTTGTTTGGAGCGCTCGTGAGGGCGTTTGTCATTGACAGTGGTTCGCTACGTGATTGAGTGGGAGCGTGCGAGATAAATCCGAATGACGAAACCAGAATGACGAAGGAAAAACGCCAACGCCATCAACGGCAAACACCCCTCCCTGTCAGGGAGGGGCTGGGGGAGGGTAAAAGCGTTCAGGGCCGAAAGACTTCGCGCTCACGGCAATGAAGCTTGGCGCAATGCTGTTCGGCCGGCAACGCGTTTACCCTCACCCGCTCACTTCGTTCGGGACCTCTCCCTGAAAGGGAGAGGTGTAAAGACAGTTCCTTCGTCATTGTGGTTTCGTCATTCGGGCTTATTCAGAAGCCACAAGCGTAGTGAAACCGCCGCGAGCAAACAACTGCACTAGCTCGCTGTGGCCGCGCTCGGTAGCAGTAGTTGCCGCGCCGCCGCGATCGATTCGTGCGTGCCGGCCAGCGCTAGCACGTCTCCTTCCATCAGCTCTTCCTTGCCGGTGGGCAGGATGCCTTCGTTGCCGCGCGCGATGGCCAGCACCGTGGCCGCGGTCAAGCCGCGGAGGTTAAGTTGCCGCAGCGATTTCCCCACCGCCGGGCTTCCTGCTTCCAGTCGCACTGCCGTCGGCGTGCCCATGCCGGGCAGCAAGCGATCGAGCGTGGCCAGCGCGTCGTCCTTGGCGCCGTCGGTTGAAGCTGGCGCGTGTTGCGAGAGAAACTCGGCGATCATCTGCGAGCCGGCGCGAACGTGCCCCTGGAATTGAGCGGCCGAACGCAGGAAGCCGAGGATCATGACGCACAGCACCGCGGCCAACAGGGCCGCCCCGCCGAACGGCGGCAGGAACGGCTGGGTCACCGCCACCAGCGGCACGCCGACCAGCAGCACAATCGCCAGTTGAAACGTCAGCACCAGCGCTTGGCGCGGCGCGGCCGCCAGGTCCAGTTTGCCCGCCGCCGCGGCCGGCAGTGCCTCGGTCGCCAGCAACTTCCCCAGCGACTGGGCGCAGCGGGCGATGCCAAAGCAAAAGGGGGCTGACACCAGGATGCAGGTGACGATGACCACGATTCGCGCCACGTAGTCCGGCGCGGCAAAGCGATCTTGAATCCATGCCTGGGAGTGTTGCATGGCCAGGGCGCTGCCGATGAGCACCCCGCCCAACAAGCCGGCGTCGATCAATAGCAGCCCGATCAACCGCCTTAGCCGTTGCCACATGCTGGGCTCGTGCGGCGTGGCGCGAAACTGTTCGAGCCACGAACCGTACAGCGCGGCAAACGTCTGCAACGGCTTGGGCAAGCGCCGGTCGATAAACTCGGCCACCGGTGTCGAGGCGCGGATCAACCAGGGAGTCAGTAACGTCGTGATCGCCGATACCGCGACCGCCACTGGATAAAGAAAAGTGTCGGTCGCGCCGAGCGCCAGTCCGACGCCGGCGATGATGAACGAGAACTCGCCGATTTGCGCCAGGCTCATGCCCGCCTGGACCGAGGTGCGAATGCTGTAGCCGGTCAGGAACGCGCCGACGGCCACGCCGATAAACTTGCCCAGCACCACAACCACCGTTAGCACAACGACGGCCAGCCAGTGGGCGGCGATCAACGCCGGGTCCAACAACATGCCCACGGCCACGAAGAAGATAGCGGCGAACATATCGCGCACCGGACGGACCAGGTGCTCGATCTCGTGCGCCCGGCCCGACTCGGCCACCAGCGCCCCAGCCAGGAACGCGCCAAGCGCGACCGAGTAGCCGGCCCACTGGGCCAACAGCGCGATGGTGAAGCAGAAGCCGACGCTGGCCACGAGCATTGTCTCGGGCCGGCGCAGGGCGGCAATCTGGCGAAAGGCCCGGGGGACGATCAGCAGCCCCACGCCGACCAGCGCCACCAGAAACGCCACCAGCCGAGCCACCGTCCAGACGACTTCATCAGCCGACATTTTCGCGCCCGAGGCGCTGGCCGTCAGCATGGCCAAGAGTAGAATCGCGATCAGGTCTTCGACAATCAGCACGCCGAACACCAGTTCGACCAGCCGTTTGGACGCTTGGCCGTATTCATCGAAGGCTTTG
The DNA here is from genome assembly GCA_018242585.1 of Planctomycetota bacterium. NCBI lineage: Bacteria > Pseudomonadati > Planctomycetota > Planctomycetota bacterium. The sequence continues at coordinate 133,126 of JAFEBQ010000024.1, read as the reverse complement.
ACGATGATCGTGGTGCTGCTGATGGCAAGTAGCGCGCCGGTGAAAAAACTTTCCATCGCGGTCCAGCCGAACATCTGTCCCACGATGTAGCCGAGCCAGATCATCAAGCTGCACTGGATGACCGCCACGAGGCCGGCCGTGCCGAGCACCTGGAACAAACGACTGAGGCTGAACTCGAGCCCCAGCGAGAACATCAGCAAGATCACGCCCAACTCGGACAGCGTGTGAATCGTTTTCTCGTCGGCCACCAGCGGAATGGGCGTGTGGGGCCCAACGATCAGCCCGGCCAGCAGATAGCCGAGCACGACCGGTTGATGGAGCGCCTGGAACAAGACGGTGGTGAGCGCCGCCACGCCCAGCACCATTGCCAGGTTAAAGAGAAATTCGTGGCTGACGTGTTCCATCGAGCACCGTGAGTTCGCAGCGGGGGCGACAAAATGACGCGGCGAGCGGCGGCGCACGACAAGCAGCCCCGCGCCCGAGTGTACCGTAGTGCGCCCCAAATCGACTAGGGCGCGAAAAATGATAGCGTGTCGCTGGACCTCATCGCGCGACGAGGAGCTATGGACTGCGTGCCAGCGCCGTCACGCGATCGAGAATCGCTGGCGGCAAGGTCGGCGTCGCGCCGGGCATCGAGGCCACGAACGCGCCGGTGTGATTGGCCAGCTCGACGCTGGCACTCCACGACCCGGTCAGCAAGAGCCCGACGAGCAACCCCGCCGAGCAGGCGTCGCCGGCACCCACGCTGTCGGCTTGCGGATGGCGCGGATAGCTGACCGGCGCGCCTTCGGTCGCCCCGTCGGCCGTAAAGGCCACGGTCCCGGCCGCGCCGCGCGTGAGGACGACCGCGTTCAGATTGAACTTTTCACGCAAGGCCTGGGCCATCGCCCCGGTCGACGTATCGGGGGTGGCAAGTTCGAGCAACTCGACGATGACCGGCAACTCGTGCTGGTTCACCTTCAGCACGTTGGCCAACTCGGCGCTGCGTCGCACGACGGCGGCGCTGAAGTATTGCTGGCGCAGATTCACATCGAACAGTCGCAACGCCTGGGGGGCCTGCTCGACGAATTGTTGCACCGCTTGCCGGGCCGGCTCGCAGCGTTGCCCCAACGTGCCAAAACAGACGGCGCTACACAGCGAGGCCACGCGTTCGGCCGGTGGATCGAACGCCAGCCAGTCCCAAGCCACGTCGGCCACGATCTCGAACACCGGCTCGCCCTGTTTCACTTGCACCAGCGCCCGGCCCGTCGGCCAGCGGTCGTCGACTTGGACATAGCCGGTGCTCATTCGCCGGGCGGTCAACTCGGCCGCCACCTGCCGGCCCAAATCGTCGTTGCCGACGCGGGTGACGCACACGCCCTGGCCGTTCACGGGAGCGAGCAGTTGATGCGCGCAGACAGCTGCGTTGAGCGGCGCGCCGCCGAGAACCTGGCGATCGTCGAAGCAATCGAACAACGACTCGCCGAGGCCGACGACCAGCGGGCCGGTCGACGCATTGTTGGTCTGCGATGCGCGCGAAGTGGCCATGAGGCGCGCCATTACTTCTCGGAGGGCTGTGGCGTGGGGGCCGCCCGGCCACGCACCAATGTGACGCCGCCGTCGATCCGGAACGTCGCGCCGGTGATGTAATCGCTGGCCGGGTCGCATAGAAACGCGATGCCCCGGGCGATTTCCGCCGGCTGGGCCAGTCGACCCAAGGGCAAAGCCGCGCCAGCCACCTTCAGCTCGTCGTCGCTGAAGAACTTCCGTTCGCCCGGCGTGTCGGTCCAACCGGGGTGGACCAGGTTGACGCGAATGTTGTGCTCGGCTAGTTCCAGCGACGCCGTCCGACCCATGTGATCGACCGCCGCCTTGGCCATGTTGTAGGCCATCGACTTGGGCACGGCCAACTCGGCGTGCGGCGAGCTGACCAGGACGATCGAGCCCCCCTCTCCTTGTGCGATCATCTGTCGCGCGCTGGCCCGCAACAGGTAAAACGCCCCCCACATCGTCACGTTGATCGTGCGGCTAAAGCCGTCCATGTTCGCTTCGTAAAACAGCTCGCGGTCGCTGTAGACGGCGCTGCTGACGGCGATGTCCAAGCGGCCGAACTCCTTGACCACCCGGGCGACCATCGCCTCGACGGCCTGTTGATCGGAGACGTCGGTGGCGATCGCGCCGGCTTTGTGGCCGCCGGCGCGAAGCACGTCGGCCGTGGCCTGGGCATCGGCCTCGCGCAAATCGTTGACAACGACCGTCGCGCCGGCGCGCGACAACGCTTCGGCCGCGGCGCGACCAATGCCGCGCCCCGCGCCGGTGACCAGCGCAACCTTTCCGGACAGATCCATCGTGTTCCTCGGTGACGTTCGGGGGTTCGTTGCCGCGCGAAATGGGGCGGCGGAGCAGACGAGTATAACGCCACGTGGGCCGGTCGTCACGAAGCCGGCGACAGGGGTGGAAAGCTGATAAGACAACTGCGCGTATTGCAGCCCCGTCGGATGGGGTAGCACCGGTTGCTCTGCAACCGGTGTCGCGAAGCGACAGGAGGCAGCGGTTGACGGTTTGCGCGCGTTGCAATGCGTAGATGGGGGCGGCTCGTTCCCGCCGCCTCTTGCGGGCTGCGCCCGCCCCGGTTGGCGAGCAACCGGGGCTACCCAAGTCGCGCGTCGCCGCCCTACTTCGCGGCCGTTGGTTCGTTATTCGACGCGTCGATGTACACGTCGAGCTGCTGTCCGACGAACAGACGCTGCCCGCGGGCGTCGACCGAATAGATCACCTGCAACACACGGGTGTCGACGCGCTCGGCGTTTTCGCCGGTCAACGATTTCTTGGGAATCACGTACGGTTCGACGCGGACGAACTTCAACGGAAACGCCCGGGCCGGGTCGGACTGGCCTTTGAGCATCGCTTTGGCCGCCGCGTCGGAGCGGAAGCGGGGAATGTCGTTTTCATCAATGTCGACGCGGGCGTGCAGTTGCTGAACATTGCCCAGCACGACCAGCGCCTGGTTGGCCGGCGCGCCGACGAACTCGCCGGGCCGGACGTTCACTTGCAGCACCTCGCCATCGACCAGCGCGCGGACCTGCAGCCGATCGAGCTCGATCTTCTGCTGCTCGACCTGGGATTTGGCCTGATCGACCGCGGCGCGCGACACCGTTTTGTCGAACAGCCACGCGCCGGCCTTCAACAACCCGAGTTCGCTTTCGGCCTTGAGCCAGCGCGACTTGGCGGCGCGAAACGCCTGCTCGCGCGTCACCAACTCATTGGCCGAGACGACTTTCTGACCGAACAACTCGCGGGTCCGCCTAAGTTGATCTTCCATGTCGGCCATGTTGGCCTCGGCTTCGGAAACGACCGCCTCTTGCACCGGCACCTCTTCGGGGCGCGGCTGGCGATCGAGCCGTTCGAGCTGAGCCTGGGCCGCGACCAGTTGCGCCTGGCGGACGCCGAGTTCGGCTTTCGATTGCCGATCGTCCAGTCGGAACAGGACCGTGCCCGTCTTGACCCGGTCGCCGACGCGGACCAGCACCTCGACGACGATACCCGGCAGGGGGGCGCCGATGGCGATGTTCTCGGTCTCGGGTTCGATCACGCCCGAGCCGGCCACCGTGCGGGCGAATGGATTGCGTGGCGGCTCGCTGACATGGGTTGGACCGCCGGGGGCGGGATGCTGACCCGACAGAACATGCACCGTGGCAAACACGACGCCCACCGCGGCAATGATCGGGAGAATGACTTTGGTGAACATGATTTGGCTCGTGCGGAAAACTTTTTCAAACTCAACCGTAAGTCTCAATGACCAAAGGGAAAGCTTGCAGCGGCCTTCCTCATTGGTCATTGGGATTTGGACATTGGGGCTTTATTCATTTATCCCGCCGCGGCAACGCGCGTTGCCGCCGCTATTTCTTCCATCAGTTGCGGATCGACTTGCTGGCGATGCACTTCGACCACGTGACCGTCTTCCATGCTCGCCACTCGATCGCCGAAGGCATAGGTGCGGGGATCGTGCGTGACGATCACCACGGCCCGGTCGGGTTGTAGCGAAATCTGCCTGAGCAGCACCATCACCGAGTGGCCGGTCTTGGCGTCGAGCGCCGATGTCGGCTCGTCACAGACGATCACCTTGGGATCGTGAATCAGCGCGCGAGCAATCGCCACGCGCTGCTGCTGGCCGCCGGACAGCTTGCCGGGGAGCGATTCGAGTCGATCGTGCATGCCGACCGCGGTCAGCATTTGGTTCGCCGCGTCGACTGCGCGTCGTTTGGACCAGCCTTGCAGCACCAACGGCACGGCCACGTTCTCAGCCGCGGTCAGCGCCGGCAGCAGATTGAATTGCTGGAACACAAAGCCGATGTTCTTGCCGCGGAAGCTCACTTTCTGGCGCGACGACAGCCGGCCGATGTCGGCCCCCAGCACGCTGACCGAGCCGGCGGTCTGCTGCAAAATGCCGGCGATCACCGACAGCAGGGTTGTCTTGCCACAGCCGCTCGGACCGACCAACAGCGTCACCTCGCCCGGGAAGACGTCCAGGTCCACGCCGCGCAGCGCGCGAGTCAGCGCGTTGCCACTGCCGTACTCTTTGGTGAGTCCGCGGCAGGAAATCGCCGGCGCTACGTTGGGGTCGCCACTGGCCATTGCATTACCACTCTTGGAACAGCACTAACTTTGAAAGCACAACTAACCTTGAAAGACCACGGCCGGCTCCAGGACCAGCACGCGGCGAATCGACAACAAGCTCGCCAACACCACCATCAACACAATCGCGCCGGCTGTCCCGATCAACAGCCACCAGGGCATGAAGAACGCCAGCTTGGTATTGCCTTGCATCAAGGTGCCAAAGCCAGCCGCCGCGCCGACCCCCAGCCCGTAACCAATTGCGCCGACCACCGCGGCGTGAAACAGAATCATCAGCACCAGCCGCATGTTGCTCGCCCCCATCGCCTTGAGCGTGCCGAATTGGCGCAGGTTCTCGACCGTGAACAGATAGAACGTCTGGCCCGAGATGGCCGTGCCAACGATGAATCCCAAGAGCACGGTGATGCCAAAATTGATCGGGATGCCCGTGTTCTTCAGATAGTAAATGATCGTGGTCGCTTTGAAATCGTAGCGCGACAGCGCCTTGAGCCCCGTCTGGTCCGTGATTCGCCGACAAACCTCCGCGGTCGTCAAGCCCGGCTCGGGATTGGCCAAGATGAAGGACATCACCTTCCGTTCCGGCGGCGCGTAACGCACCGCTTGCGAATAGCGGGTGTAGATGATTGGGAACGTCTGGAATGTTTTTCCCGCCTCGCAAATGCCGACGAGCACCGCCCGGCGGTCGTTCATTTCGAATGTCCTGCCCAGTTGGTACGGCTCGTGAGGCCAGAGATAATGATAGCCGTTGACGTCCATGATGATGGCGTCGGGGCGGCGTAGATCGCCGATCGAACCGAGCAGAATCTTGCGCGGCGCGCCGACCATCGTGGCGTCGTCCAGGCCCAGCAGGATCACCTGTTGAAACTTGCCGGCCTTGGCCAAGCTGGCCTCGGTGTCGTCGGGCAGGAATCGCGCGCGGGCCAGCCCCTTGTACAGGCGGACGGCCCAATCGACCCCCGGCACGCCGCGGACGCGCATCAGTTCGTTGTCGCTCATCGGCTTGACGTCGTCGATGAATTGCACGTTCGAGTCCATCACCCAGATGTCGGCGCCGGTGATGTCCTGAATCTGGCTGGTCGTCAGCAGCAGCAAGCCGCAGAAGATCGAGGCTTGCTGGGCGATCAACAGCGCGGCAAAGGCGATGCCCAGGATGATGCCCAGGTATTTGCCGCGATTGCCCGTCAACATTTTCCAGGCGATCCAGATCATCGGCCACCTCGCGTGCGAGTGGCGCTCGCCTTTTGCTTGCGTTTAGTCTTTCCGCTTGCGCGCTTAGCCGCTACGCCCAAGGCGTGCGCGGCGGCGTCCAATGCCCCGTGTCCGAGCGCTGCCAGAGAGAATGCGGTAATATGCTCGGCCAATCGTTCCGGCGTATGCCGCGAGTACTGCTCCTCGGTCGTGACCAGACGGATGATCGGCCGCGCCACCCGGTGATACAGGCATTGGCCGACAATGCTGAAAGCGATCAGTTGCCGCGACTCGAGTGGCAAGTCGGCCGGCGCCAGCCGATCGATGATCGACAGCAGCAGCTCGAAGTGCGGCCGGATGAAGTCGCGGACCAGTTCGACACAGGCCTCGGTCGGCTGCGACAGCTCGTGGACCATCAACTGAAAATGGGTCGCTTCGCGCGGGTCGCGCAGAATGCGGACCAGCATCACGTGGACAAAATCGTGCAACATCCGCTCGGGACGCGTGTCGGCGTTCCAATCCGGCATCGGCACTTCGCCGGCCCGGCCCAGTTGCACGCTTTTGACCGCTTCGATGTACAGCCGCTGCTTGTCGCCGAAGTGGTAGTTGACGGCGGCGATGTTGGCGCCGGCGGCCTGGCAGATTTCGCGAACCGTGGCGTCGCGGAAACCTTTCCGCGCGAAGACCTCGGTGGCCGCCGCCAGCAAGCGTTGCCGGGTGTCGTCCACCATCGCATGGGCCATAAGGCACCGATTAAAACAATCGTTTCAAACAGACGATTGAACAAATTGTAGCCGGTTTCCCGGGCGTAGCCAGAGGAAATGAGTGAAAATCGGCTGCCGCTGGTGTAACCGCAGCCTGAGCAGGAAGTTAACGGCCGTTTGGGAGAGGGTCAGTTGTCCGTTGTCAGTAGTCAGTTGTAGGAAGCTGCCCCTGGCATCGCTCGCGATGCCTTGCCTTTACACCTCTCCCTCGATGGGAGAGGTCGCGAGCGCAGCGAGCGGGTGAGGGTGAAAGCGTCGCTGGCTCCGTGCGCCGCACAACTCGCCAGGACTCTGAACGCAGCACCACCAAGTCGTGAGCGCGTCGACCCTCCCCCTGCCCCTCCCTGAAAGGGAGGGGTGTTTGCGTGTCGCCGGCTCGCGAGCGCAAAGCAATGGAATGCAACGGACCACTGACAACTGACAACGGACAAAAGCGCAGCGATCCCCACTAGCAACCAGCAACTAGCCGCTCGCAACTTTTCACTTAATCCCCGAAAAATCGGTCGGCTTCAGGAACTTCTCTTCGACCTTCTTCACGATCTTGCCGTCGCGCTCCGACGCTTCCTTGGCCGCCAGCCAGGCCGGGTCGGCGCGGAACGCCTTCCACGATGCCTCGCGGGCTTCGCGGCTGGGATAGGCCACGATGTAGACCAGCGTGTTTTCGGCGTTCTCCCCTTCGGTCGGCACCCAATAGCCGATCGGCGTGATGCCATGTTTGACAAAGATCGCATTCGTGTGATCGCGGAAGCGGGCCAACAGCGCGTCCATTCGCCCATCGTGGGTGATGTAAGTGCGCATCTCAAAGTACCGATCGCCAGCCGAATCCGCCGCGCGCGCCGAAGCTGCCAATGCGACCAGACAGATCAACGAACCAACAAGCGTGCGAATCATGGTTGTGTCCTATTGTTGTGAAATCAATTTGTACCGCAGAGACGCAGAGGGCACGGAGTGGAAAATGACGAATGACGAAATCCGCATGACGAAGAGGATTCGACCACGAAGAGGAGGGATTTGCCACGGAGACACAGAGGTCACAGAGAAGAACACGGAGGGGAGTTTGAGAGAGGGAGAAAAAGGGGATGAACTCATTCCGTATTATTCTTTCTCAATCCTTAACTCTGCGTCTCTGCGGTTCAATCTTCGGCGCGAGGGCCTCTGGCGCAGCGACTAAACCGCAAGCGTTCTTCTATCCCTCCGCCTTCTACTCCTTCGACTCCACTCCGTGTCAACCTCCGCGTCTCCGTGCCTCCGTGGCTAGGCATTTTCAGTCTTAAGCCATGACCTCAAACACCGGCTTGCCGGCTGAGATCGCCAGCGGCCGGTTCGACGCGTCGTACACTTCGCTCTCGGGATCGATCCCCAGCAGGTAAAACATCGTCGCCGCCAGATCGTCCGGCTTCACCGGATCGCGCAGCGGGTACGCGCCGTTCTTGTCGCTGGCCCCATGCACATAGCCGCGCTTCACTCCGCCGCCGGCCAGCAGCGCCGTGTAGCAGTCGGGCCAGTGATCGCGGCTGATGCTCTTGTTGATCTTGGGCGTGCGGCCGAATTCGCCCACCCACACCACCAAGGTTTCGTCCAGCAAGCCGCGCTCGTCCAAGTCAGTGAGCAGCACCGGCAGCGTCTGATTGGTGGACGGCAGGTGGTACTTCTCCATGATCGGGAACATCCGCGTGTCGTTGAACCCGTGAGTGTCCCAGCCACCGGAGGTCGTGCTTTGGCCGCCGATCCCTTCGGCGAAGTAGACGCTGACGAACTTCACGCCCGCCTCGACCAGCCGTCGCGCCAGCAGACAGCTTTGACCGTACGTGGTGCGGCCGTAGCGATCGCGCAGCTCGGGCTTCTCGGCCGACAAATCGAACGCCTTGGCCACCGCCGGCGAACGCAACATCTCGAGCGCCGTTTCGTAATAAGCGTCCAGCCCGCGGGCTCGGGCCGAGTAGTCCATCAGCTTCCCTTGCTTGTCGACCAGTTGCTGCAAGTGTCGGCGATCTTCCAACCGATCGAGCGACAGGCCCGACGGCAGGCTCAGCTCGGGCAGCTTGAAATCGCTGCGGTTTGGATCGGACTGGATCAGAAACGGGTCGTGCTGCTTGCCCAGATAGCTGCCAAACTGCCCCGGCGTGCGCGAACCGTCGCTCAGCACGTAGGGGTGGGCAACGAACGTCGGCATGCCCGAGCGATTCGGCGCCAGCCGATCGACGACGCTGCCGTAGGCCGGCGCCAGGTCGAGCGAATCTTTCAGGCGAATATCATCGACCGGCGGCGCGCGCCCGGTCAGAGCATAGTACGACGCCGAGTTGTGATTCTTCATCGTGTGCGTCATGCTCCGCACGACGGTCACCCGATCCATTACCTTGGCCATCGCCGGCAAGTGCTCACAGACCTGCACGCCCGGCACGTTCGAGGCAATCGGATTGAACAAGCCGCGAATGCCGTCCGGCGCGTCGGGCTTCATGTCGAAGGTTTCGAGGTGGCTCGGCCCGCCGAACTGGTAGAGGAAGATAATGCGCTTGGCCCGGGCGCGAATGGCCGTGCCGGCGGCCGCCGACTTTTCGGCGGCTTGCAACCAGCGCGGCATCGACAGCCCGAACAGCCCCAACCCGCCCGCGCGCAGCAAATCGCGCCGCGCGTGCGACGCGGACCGGAAATCGGAGCAAGCAAAGCTCGACGACATGGGCGAGCACTCAGTGGGGGTAGGCAGGATCAGCGCCGGTAGGTGTTAAGCAGCCAACCGGCACCCAGGCGGGCAGGGGTGTATTGTAAACCAGCGCCCACGTCGCCGCCAACGCTTCGGTGGCTAGCACGCCAAACAGCCGTAGGGTACGCACCCCGTGCGTACCTTCGTGCTGATTCTCGGTACGCACAGATGCGTGCCCTACAATTGTTTTAGCACGTCCAATGCCCGATTGATTTCGGCTTTCGTGTTGTAGTGCAGCATGCCCAGTCGGAGCATCCCCTCGGGCTCCAGCCCCAGCGACTCGGTCAGCGGCAGCGCGTAGAAATTGCCCGCCCAGGAGAACACGCCCGCCGCGGCCAAGCGCTCGGCCAGCTCGCGCGCCGGCAAACGGCGATGGGTCAGGCCAAACGTCGAGACGCGCTCCCCCAGCAGCTCGGGCGCGGTAATGCCCCACACGCGCACGTCACTCAATCGGGCCAGGCCGGTCAGCATGTGTCGCGACAACTCGCGCTCATAAGCACTGATCGCCTGATACGCTGCCGTCAGCGCGGCGCGCCGTTCGATTGCATTGGGCTCGGGCGCGGCCGGCTCGCACGCGCGACCAAGATCGGCCAGGTAATCGATCGCGGCCAGCACGCCGGCGATTCCTTCGTGGCTTTGCGTGCCGGTCATCCACTTGCCGGGCAGCTCGTTCGGCGCCGGTCGCAACTTGTACGCCACCAGCGATTCGAGCAGCTCGCGCCGCCCCCACAGCAAGCCAACGTGGGGCCCAAAAAACTTGTAAGCCGAGCAGACACAGAAATCGCAGTCCCACGCCGCCACGTCGATCATGCGATGGGCCGCGTAATGGACGGCGTCGACGAACACCAGCGCCCCGACCGCGTGGGCCGCGGTGGCGATCTCGGCCACCGGGTGTACCGTGCCGACGGCGTTGCTGGCCGCGCCGACCGCCACCAGCCGCGTGCGTGGCGACAAGGCCCGGCGAAAACTATCGAGGTCAAGCGTGCAATCGTCGGCCCGCACTTCGATGAACCGCACGACCACGCCGGCGTCCTGGGCCGCCAGGATCCAGGGCGTGAAGTTCGCGTCGTGGTCGAGCCGGCTGACGATGATCTCGTCGCCGGCGCGCCAAGTGCGGGCCAGCGCCCGGCTGAGGGCGAAGGTCAGCGAGGTCATGTTCTGGCCAAAGGCGACCGTGCCGGCGTCCTCGCTGCCGAACAGCGCGGCCGCGGCCCGATGGGCTTCGTCCAACAATGCGTCGCTTTCGATGCCCGTGGCGAAACATCCAGCGTGGTTGGCGTTGCAGTTCGCCAGGTATTCGGCGATGGCGTCAATCACCCGCTGCGGCACCTGGCTGCCGGCCGGGCCATCGAAGAACACAGCCGGCGCGCCGTTGACAGTGCGCGCGAGAGCCGGGAACTGGCTGCGGATGGTTTGAATCGTTTGGTCGTTGAACATTCGTGTCCGTTGTCAGTTGCGGTTTGTCCGTGGTCAGTTGTCAGTAGTCCGTTGTAGTCCATTGCTTTGCGTCCCTGACGCGGCAACACGCAAACACCCCACCCTTTCAGGGAGGGGTTGGGGGAGGGTCAACGCGCTCACATCCTTGCGGTATTGAGTTCAGAGTGCCGGCGAGTTGTGCCATGCACCAAGCCGGCAGCGTTTTCACCCTCACCCGCTTCGCTGCGCTCGCGACCTCTCCCATCAAGGGAGAGGTGTAAGGCAGCGGCCGCGGAGCGACCGAATGCAGTTCGGCCGTCCCGACTAGCAACAAGCAACCAGCAACTCGCAACTTTTCCCAGGTCACCGCGGCCCCAAACCAATCAACCCGCGTTCCAGCAAAAAATCCGTCAGCCACGGTTGCGTCCAGGGATTCCAGGTCGGATAGGTGACCGACAGAACGCTCATCACCAGCAAGATCAGGCACGCGCCGCGCAGGATGCGGTTCTTGCCCGCCCCGTCGGCGGCCGGCAGCATCATCACCAGCCATAGCGGCGCCATCCAGAACGCCCAGCGAAAGCCGCTGGTCATGCCGCCGTAATTCCGATCGGCCATCGGCCGCATGATGTAGAAGACGATGCAGACGGACGAGACGGCCAAGAGCGCCAGCGCGGCCCAGCGCATTCGCCCCGCGCGAAACAGCCAGGCCAACCCGCCGACCAGGGCCAGCAACCAAACCGGCGTCAGTGAGAAGATGCCGTGATGACCAACCAGGGCGTGAAAGGCGTAGATCGCCTGGTCCGGCTCGCCACGGTCGATGGCGCTTTGCTTGGTCGGGTCGCTCCAATAGCTGGGAATCACCCGTTCGCCGCGCTTGTAGTCAAAGAAATACCAGCCATAGCGCTGCTGCGGCGCGGCTTTCGCCGCGGCGGGTGTTGCCGCCGGAGCGTTCGGCGCAGGCGCGCCGGGGGCCGCCGCAAAAGGATCCGCTGGCGCGGCAGCGGGAGCCGCAGCCGGAGTCGTCGCCCCGACCGCCGGCGCTTCGTCACCGTGCCGCATGGCATAGGCCGGCAGCAGCGTCTCGTGCGCGGCATAGTTCGTGCCGAAGAAAGCTCCGACGACGATCAGCGCGCCAGGCAGCGCGGCAAACAGCGTCTTGCGCCACGACGTCAACAGCAGCGCCACGAACAACGCGGCGCACAGCGCCAAGGCCGGCAACTCGCACGCCGCCGCAAAGGCCGAGAAGAAGCCAGCCAGCAGAAACTGAAACCAGCTCGTGTTCCTGTCGATGTAGACTTTCAGGGCCGCGTTCAGCCCGATGGCCGCCGCATAGGCCGCCGGCAAATGGTTGGTCAGCACCACGGCAAATGTTGACAGGAAAGTGGCGAACACGGCGCAGGCCATGGCGAACAGCCGGCCCCAATCGCTGCGGCCGTAGCGCTCGACCATCTGGGCCACAGCGATGAAGTAGAAAATCGCCGGCAGCACGTTGACCAGAATCAGTAGCGTGCGCCCGACGAAGTAAGGATGAGTCCCGAGCGTCCAACCGCTGGCGCGGACGATCACCCAGTAAGGGCCCGCGATCAGGGACGACAGGAACGGCGGCTTGCTCGAATATAGGTGCCCTTCGTCCGCGGCCAAGCGCGCCGGCGGCGTGGGCAGCTTGCCATGCCCGTCATGCTTGACCATGTCGATCGTATCCCAGTTCTCCTGGTTCACGATGTTGTCGATCTGGTACGTCCCCAACTCGACCAGCGAGCGGACGGTACACCAGCGGCTCCGGTCGTTGCCACTCAGGAACGGACGCTGGATTATCCGCTCGGGCTGCGTCTTGCGCAGCACCGCTTCCTGGCCGATCTTGTCGACCGAGTTCACCGCCAGGATGCGTCCCGACATGCCACCGACACCGACGACGATCAGCACGGCATACAAGCTGCGACGCAACGCGACGCGGGGATCATCCTCGGTCTTCGGCTTGGCCGGCGGGGTCGTTGGCTTGGTGGCCGGCGCGTTCGGCTTGCCCTGCGTACTCGATGACGACGTGCTGGACGGGGCGACGTTGAACGTGCTGCCCGAAGCACTGGGCTTGTTGGGCGCGTTGCCCCCCGGCTTGTTCGATGGCTGCGATGGTTGATTGGGCTGGGCGCTCATGGCTTGGGCGTGGGGTGTGGATCGGCCGGCGCGACGGTCTGCTCGGCGATCGAATAGGCGTCGGTCGTGCGGCTTTGAAACGAAGTAATCATTTCAGCCAACAACCCGATCGAAAGCAATTGCCCCCCCAGCAGCAACATCCCCACCGAGTAAATGACAGCAGGCCGCTGGTGCAGCTTGGGATCGATCCCTTGCAGCGTGTTCACCAGCCAATATCCGGCCAGATAAAGCAACTCGGCGCCGCCGGCCACAAAGAACAACAGCCCCAAGGTTCCCAGCAAATGTTGCGGCCGCTGGCCGAAACCTGTCAGGAACGTCACGGTCAGCAGGTCGAGAAAGCCTTTTACGAACCGGCGGACACCGTATTTCGACTGGCCGAACTGTCGCGGGCGATGCGTGACGACCATCTCGCCGACCTTAAAGCCACGCGCCGCTGCCAGCACCGGCACGAAGCGGTGCAGTTCACCGTAGAGCTGGACCTCGCCCAGCACCTCGCGACGGTAGCACTTCATACCGCAGTTGTGGTCGTGTAGCTTGACGCCGGTCAGCCAACTGACCATGCCGTTGAACACCCGCGACGGCCCGACCTTGTGCCAGGGGTCGTGGCGGACCTGCTTCCAGCCGCTAATCACGTCGAGATGTTCGTCATCGAGTTGCTTCAAGAATCGCGGAATCTCGGCCGGGTCGTCCTGCAAATCGCCGTCGAGCGTGATCACAACATCGCCGGTCGCCGCGCGAAAGCCCGCGGTCAGCGCCGCCGCCTTGCCAAAGTTGCGGCGGAAGCGAATGCCATGTACGCGGGGGTCTTGCTGGGCCAGGCCGCGTATGGCCTTCCAGGTGTCGTCGGTCGAGCCGTCATCGATGAACACGATCTGCAAGTCGTAACCCTGGTCGCGCGCGACGGCGCTCAGCTCGCCGTGCAGCGTGCCGACGCTTTCGTCTTCGTTGCAGACCGGGATGACTGCCGAGATTTTCATCGAGCTACTGTTTGATTAGAAACACGCTTGCTCAGAAACATAATTGTCCAGAAACACGAGTGCTCAGAAACAAGTCTTGCCGAGAGAAGAACCGTGCGGGGGCAGGCGGGCCGGGGCCGAGGTGGGACCACTATGGTCGTCGACCGTCCGGGCCGCGTCAATTGCCGCCTTGTTTAATGCGTTTTCAAACCAAGTACAGGTCGAGCGTCAGTTTCAGCCGCGTCGCGCCGCTGGATATAGGATAATTGAAACCAGCAGTTCAGCCACTAGCGCCACCACGCGCGAAACCAGGGCCGTGACCAGCGCCGCCGATTCGCCGTCGGCCGCGAACAGCGGGGGCAACAGCGCCAACAGCACCGTCTCGCGAACCACGGCCCCGCCGGGCACGAGCGCCACAAAGCCGACCACGATCGACAGCGCGCCAGCCGCCGTGCAAAAGATCAAACCTTGCAGGTCGAACGAGGGCGCTAAGAGCCCCGTGGCGATGGCGGCGGCCCACAAGCTCGCTCCGTGCAGCGCCCAGCCTGCCGCCTCGACGCCCCAGCCTGTGAGCAACCAACTCCACGGCGCGGCCACCAGCCGGTCGAGCGAAGCGGCGTCAACCTTGCCCCGCGCGACGCGCGATACGACCGCGCGAAACACCGCGGGCAACGTGCCGACGCCCGCCCCCACGGCGCAGCCTAGGGCCAGCAACATCAGCCAGGGCTGATCGCGAAAGCTAACGGCCAACAGCGCGCCGGCGCAGAACGCGCCGACGGCCATCATGGTCAATGTTTCCAGAAACACGCTGGCCGCGGCCACGGGAGTGTTGACGCCCGGGCCGCTGACCAGCCCCGCGCGCAGCACGACGACCAACGCCTTGCCCGGGACGTATTTCCCCAAGTGGCCGATGCAGTAGGCGCGCAACGTGCGCAGCCAACCGACCGGCTGGTTCAATTGCCCGAGCGCCCGCCACCAGAACGTCCCCCAACAGGCCAGCGCCGCGATGTAGAGTGCCGCCGACGCGGCCAACCAGCCGGGGCGCAACTCGGCCGGCGACCAGGCATGGCGCTCCAACTCGGCCCAGGCGACCACCAGCGTTTTCCAGACGCCCCACACCAGCGCGGCGACAATCGCGCATTTGAGCGTCAGGAACACCAGTCGTCGCAGCCGCGGTCGATTCAACGTGAGACTCGCATGATTAGGCCCAATCTGCGGCTGCATATCGGATTAGGTGAATTCGGGCTGTAAATGGCATAGTTTTTGTTCTTGTTCGACCGAAGAATGCGACATACGATTTAATTGGATCTGAAATCCGGGTAAGTCCGGAGAGTAGGATCCACCAGGGCCTCCGCAAGGGGGCCCCATTTTTTTGCGCCGCCGCTCATAGGCGTACGATCCCCTCAGGGTCTTTATTCGAGGCGAGTTTGCACAGCACCGGATCGAGCCGCTTGAAATAAGCATTGCCGCCATGCTTTTTCATGTACGCCGATGGCTGTACATACTGCTTGAGGAGAAACACGGCACAGTCCGCCGCCTGAATGAGATACGAATGTTGCGAATCTCGCACCACGGGATCTTCAACAATGGCTCGGATCGGCTGGTTGTGGTAAACGAACGTCCCGGATCGTTGCTGCACCTTGAGTTGATTGCTAAGCCGCATCGAATCGAGAAACCGTTTTAGTCTCGGTCCATCGGTGGCGTCGGGAAAGACGATCCCCCGGTCGTCGGCGTTCTTCGGATCGGGAAAGTTCTGAAAACGAATCGTATTCTCGAAGCGCTGGAACAGCGAATACCAAGCCCAGCGAAAAACCTCGTCTTTGTTGGGCGCGTGACCTGTCCGCTTATCGACGACCACGTTGATCAGGTTCACGTCTGACAAAGTTGCGATCTCATCCGCAAAGTGACGAATGATTGCCGGTCGCTGGTGCTTCGCAAGCTGCCGGAGCGAAAGAGCAATCTTCGAGGGCTTGGAAATCATGTCCGCCGCGTGTAGCTCGTCGTCCAGGTAAACCTTGTAGCGACGCTTGAGCCAGTGTCGGAAACTGAGCAGTTGCACCATCGTGTCGCGCCAACGCAACTCATGCACCACCAGGCCCGTCAGGCAAAAGTGGCTCGACGGCGAGCCGTCAACCGGCAGGCCGCAGTCACCGCTTTCGTCGACGTACATGAGGTACACGATCTTGCTCTGTTTTATGGTGACTACAGGCCGCCGTTTGCGTTAAGACAGCGGCAGCCGTTTGATCTTAGCGACTTCTCGATCCAATTCGACTACAATAACCGGTCAGCCAACGCGGCCGTGAGGGGACAGGGCGAGGCGAGCCGGGAGATTTGCGTGCGAATGAAGCGACTCTTCTCTTTTCTGGTGCTGATCGGCATCGTCGCCGTCTTTGGCTTTCTGTCGTTCGAGGTGCTGTCCGGCTTTTTGCTGCCGCTGTTTCTGGCGATCTTGCTGGTGGTGATCTTCCGGCCGTTGCACCTGCGACTGTCGCAGCGACTGGGCGGGCGCGAACGATTGGCCGCCGGTATCACCACGTTGAGCGTGCTGCTGATTTTGTTACTGCCCGCCTTGTGGATCGTGACGCGGGCCGCCACCGAGTCGATCTCGCTAGTCAGCGACTTTGACCAGCAAAGCATGCTCAAGCAGGCCGACGAGTGGCGGCGGAAGTTCGACCTGGACTTGCCCGGCCCGCTGGCCGAGCAACGCTTGGGAGAGATCGAAGCGTCGTTGCACCGCCTGGGCGAGCCGAGCCAGTTCCCCTTTGGCCGCGACGACTCGATCAGCCGGCAACAAACGATCGAGCGGCTGGTGCTGCTGACCGGTCAATTTGTCCACGAGTTGTGGCCCGCCGAGGTTGGCGCGCCGACTGACGAAGCCGTGGCCGCGCGGCAAAAAGTTCTCAGTGATCGGATCGCCGCCTTTCAGGACGAACTGGGCGAGTTGCTGAAAGCCCGCAAGGACGATGCGGCCTTCCGTGCCGCGCTGGCCAAGGCGTCGGGCACGTTCGAGGAACTGCGGTTGTCGATCTATGGCGGGCCGGTTCGCTCGTGGGTCAAGCATTTGCTGCGCCTTGACCCGGCGCAGGTCGACCAGATTCGCGAAGAGGTTCGCACGCTCGCCGGCCCGATGGCCGTCGGCACGACGCAGTTCGTCGGCACCATGCTGCTGCAAGTCTTCGTCGGGCTCGCCGTGATGACCGTGGCGTTGTACTACTTTCTGGCCGACGGCCCGGCTATGATCGATCACTTGATGACGTTGACACCGCTCGAGAACCGCTACGAAGTACAACTGCTCGACGAGTTCAGCCAACTGATGCGGGCGATCTTGCTGGCCATGCTGCTGTCGGCGGCCGTGCAGGGCATTCTGATGAGCGGAGCGTACTTGTGGTGCGGCTTTGAAAGCGTGTTTCTGTTGACGGTGCTGACGATGGTGCTGGCGATCGTGCCGTTCGTGGGGGCGATTCCGGTCTGGGGCTCGTGCTCGTTGTGGCTGCTGATCCACGACGGTCGGCCACAGGCGGCGGCGGTGCTGGCCGTGTATGCCATCGTGGTGGGCGTCGTCGGCGACAATGTGATCAAGCCGTTGGTGCTGCACGGCCGGTCGAATTTGCACCCGCTCTTGGGCTTGTTGAGCGTGTTGGGCGGGGCCCAGGCCTTGGGACCGATCGGCATCGTCGTCGGCCCGATGGTCGTCGCGATTTTGCAGACGTTATTATCGATGTTGCGCACCGAGTTGGCGACGCTCGATCTGCGGGGCAATGAAACACGCCCGGCGGTCCCCACGATCAGCAGTTCGCCCGAGGCCACGAACGAGGCCGCTACCGTACCGACCGGATCGGCGAGTTGAGCGACGCGAGAAAGAAGGAAACTAGCGATGTTCCGCACGAACTGTCAGCGGTGGTTACGTGGTGGGCTGTCCGTCGTCGGGCTGATGGCGATGCTGGGCGTCGCGCGCTCGGCCGCGGGGCAGATCGCCTTGCCTCCCCCGCCGGACCCGTTCCCCTTGGCCAATACGATGGTCGCGCCGCCGGTGGTTAGTGCGCCGGCTGAGACTGGTCCAAAGCTGATCGCGCCGCAGTTGCCTGCCGAGCAAGAATCGACACCCGCACCTTCCCTTGCGCCAAGCGGCGAAACCGCGACGGCCGCGAAGCCAGCGACGGTGACGTCAAGCGCCGCGGCCACAAATGCGCCGACCAGCGTGGCCGCATTGCCCGCGACCAACGCGCACCATGAAAACGCGTACCTGCCGGGGAGCACGGGGCGGCGCATTCGCCCGACCGATGTCACCGGGGAGCCTGAGCCGGCGCGATTCGATCCGCAGGTCACGCCGGCCAGCGCCCAGATGCCAGCGCCGCCGCTGACGGCCGTTGCATCAGCCGCCGCCAGCAACCCGCCGGCCGTGGAACCGCCGTCACCGTCCGAGTTGAAGATTACCCACACGGCGGCCAAGGCGACGACCGACGAGCCGCGCCCGTGGCTGCCGCTGATGGTGGCTTTGATCGCGTTGTTCGCGTCGCTGGGAGCAAACATCTACCTGGGTTGGATCACCCGCGACCTGCACGCCCGCTACCGCCGCCTAACCGGCTCGCTGCCTTCGTGATTCACCCTTATGTGCCGCGCGCCGTCATTCCCGCGCAGGCGGGAATCTAGAGTGAAGTCTTTCCACTAGATTCCCGCCTGCGCGGGAATGACGGAAGATATGTTGAAAGTCTTCATATAGATCAGCCCGTAGGGTACGCACCCCGTGCGTACCATGCTGTGGCCAAACGAAACTTTAGGTACGCACAGATGCGTACCCTACCAGAGGAATCGCATCATGCCGCGCACGCTTTTGGTTCTTCTCGTTGCCGGCCTGGTTGGGCTTTGCTCGTTACAAAGCTACGCTGCCGACGCGCCGGCCGAGCGGCCGAATATAGTTGTCGTGCTGGTCGATGACATGGGCTGGTCGGACATCGGTTGCTACGGCAGCGAGGTCGCCACGCCGCGGCTCGATGCCCTGGCCGCGAACGGCTTGCGCTTTACTCAGTTCTACAACACGCCGCGCTGCAGCCCGACGCGGGCCGCGTTGCTGACCGGGCTCTACTCGCACCAGGCCGGCCTGGGCTGGCTCGATAACAAAGTTGAACCGGAGTCGAAGGGGTTTCACGGCCGGTTGTTGCCGCGCTGTGTGACCATGGCCGAGGTATTGCGCGAGGCGGGCTACCTGACCGCCATGACCGGCAAGTGGCACTTGGGGCAACAGAATGGCACGCCGCCGTGGCAGCGCGGATTTGACCGTTCGCTCAACGCGCGGTACGGCGAGGTTTATTTCCCCCGCGAGTCCGACCGGCCGGGGACCGAGAACCTGTACCTGAACGGTCGCGAGATTGCGAAAGATTCGCCCGAGCTGGGGCGCGACTGGTACTCGACCGATTTGTTCGTTGACTGGGGGCTGAAGTTCGTCGATGAAGCCCAGGCGGCGAACAAGCCCTTCTTTCTGTACATTGCTCAGGGAGCGGTGCATTTTCCGCTGCGCGCGCCGGCCGACATGATCGCCAAGCAGCGCGGCCGATATGTGCAAGGTTGGGACGCACTCCGCGCGTCGCGGCACGCCAAGCAGATCGAGCTGGGCCTGGTCGATTCAGCCTGGCCGCTCGCGCCGCGCCCGGCCGAGTCGCCGGCTTGGGACACGCGCAATGAAGAGCAGCAGGAACGGTTCCAGCGGATGATGGAGGTCTATGCCGCGATGATCGAGTGCATCGATCGGAGCATGGGGCGGCTGGTCGATGGCCTGACCGAGCGCAAGCTGCTGGACAATACGCTGATCCTGTTCCTCAGCGACAACGGCGGCAATGCCGAGGGTGGCCCGCCGGGCACGACGCGCGGCGAAGGACCGATCGGTGGGCCCGACTCGTACGTGCTGTTGGGCATGAACTGGGCCACGGCCGCCAACACGCCGTTCCGCCGCTACAAGCATTTCACGCACGAAGGGGGCATCAGCTCGCCGCTGGTCGTGCATTGGCCGCGCGGCATTCCCGCCGAGCGGCGCGGCAGCCTGGAGAAGCAGCCGGCGCATTTGATCGATGTGATGGCCACGGCGGTTGACCTGACGGGCGCGAACTATCCGACCGAGTTCAAGGGGGAGAAGATTCTGCCCATGGAAGGGGTGTCGCTGCGGCCGGCGTTCCATGGGCAGTCGCTCGCGCGCTCGCAGCCGATCTTCTGGGAGCATGAAGGGAACAAGGCGGTTCGCGACGGACGGTGGAAGCTGGTGCAAAAGTGGCGCGGCCCGTGGGAGCTGTACGACATCGACGCCGACCGGACCGAGCAGCGCGACCTGATCAAAGAACAGCCCGCGGTGGCCGCGCGGATGGAGCAAGCATGGCAGGCATGGGCGGCGCGATCGTTCGTCGACGACTGGCCCGGCCCGGATCACACCGACTGGGGCGCGGATATCAAAAAGCAGTAGGCGCGCGGCGGGAAGTGCTTCCGCAGAGTCGTGTAGCCCCGGTTGCTTGCCAACCGCGTAGCCGAGCACGGCTAGACAGTCTCAATCGTGAACGACCTGAATGAAAACCCTTCTCCCCCGGGGAGAAGGTGGCGGCGCTAGCCGACGGATGAGGGTCGCGCATCAGTCGCGCGCGGCTCCGAGCGCCGAGTGGACCCTCATCCGGCCTTCGGCCACCTTCTCCCGGCGGGAGAAGGGTTCGCGCGCTCGGTGGTGATTGAGGCCCTCGCGCTGGCGCTCGTGAAACCGAATTGGGTAGCACCGGTTGGCGAGCAACCGGTGCTACCCCGCTGTAGTTGTTTGAAAGGTCAGGTTCACCGTACCTTGGCTCTTTCGTAGTGGCGGACACTTAGCGCTACTTGCTTTTCAATAGCGTAATTGCTCGCACCGACTCGAAGGGGAGCGTGACATCGTGCCGGTCGGCGCGAGTCCATTCGTTCGAGACATGCACGTCGCCGATGATCGGAATCTTGTGAAGCGTCATGGCGCGCGTTCGCTCCACCGTGATCACGACGGTTTTTTTGTCGGCTGACTTGAGAACTCCTTCGTACGACATCGCTGAGTCGTTTTCCATGCGCGTCGAAACCTGACATCTGACGCCCGTGAGATCAAACGCTGGAGTCGGTTGCTCGTCCTCGGCTGTTGCGTTCAGCGTCAGACTGAACAACAGAAGAGTCGCGGACAACGGTAAGCAACGGCCGAGCATAATCGCCTCCAATAAATGAACCACGATATGAGTTGGCATCTTAGCGGCCCAAGTTTTTTGGCAGCTAGGCCAATATGCTCGTCGAGCCGTTGCTAGCAGGCGCAGCGCGCAAGATGACGTGGGGAAAGCTGCGAATTCGCGAACGAGGCGGCGCTTGTACCAATGCCTCTTGTGGCTGTCGCCACACCGGTTGACGAGCAACCGGTGCTACCCGAGGGTCCGATGTGACGCTATCTACCCGAAGTAGCTGACCGCGTTCTGGAAGATCTTTAAACCGTCGCCGGTTTGCGTGGTCTCGGGGCGAGTCCAGCGCGGGTGTTGAGTGCGCTCGATGTGGCGCTCGGGATGGGGCATCAAACCGAACACCCGCCCCGTCACATCGCACACGCCCGCTACGTTGTCCCACGCGCCGTTCGGGTTGTCCGGAAAACCCTTCGCCGGGCTGCCGTCGGCCGCCGTGTAGCGCAGGCAAAGCTGCCCTGCCCCACGCAAGTGCTCGCCGATCGCGGCGCTGCGCGGGACGAACCGGCCTTCGCCGTGGGCCACTGGCAGGTACATCCGCTCGATGCCGCGCAAAAACACGCAACGGTCGCTCGACACGCCCAGGTGGACCCAGCGGTCTTCGTAGCGGTGCGAATCGTTGTTCGTCAGCGTGGCGGCCGGCTCGGGCTCGCCATCGGCGGCCGGGTGTTCCGCCAGCAGCAAGTCGGACTGCATCAGAATTTGAAAGCCGTTGCAGATGCCGATAATCAGCTTCTCGGCCACCTTGAACTCGTGCAGCGCCTCGTTCAGGTGCAACCGGAGCTGGCTCCCCAGGATGCGGCCGGCCGAAATGTCGTCGCCGTAACTGAACCCGCCGGCGAAACAGAGAATCTGGTAATCGCTGAGGACGCGAGGGTTCTCGAGCAGCCGGTTGACGTGCAAGGCGTCGGCCTCGCCGCCGGCGCGCTCGAACGCATAGCACGACTCGAGGTCGCAGTTGGTGCCAGGGGCTCGCAGAACCAAAACGCGAGGACGTGCCATGGAGGTCGCTGTTGCGCTCGTGAGCGGGAAGATAGGAAAGGAGCCGACGCACGCGGCCGACCCTCGACGGCAAAGCCTCGTACGCTGGGTCGAACGTGCCGCCCTATTCTCCGGAAATCAGCCCGATTCCTCAAGGAGCCCGGCGGGGCTTTTTCGCCGCGGCAGTAACCGGCTTGTGCGGCATGACGAACGGGTTGCCCACGGCCGAGAATCGCCAATGCAAATGCTGGGCCTGGGAAATGCCGATCCTGGGGCTGGCTTCGACTTGCCAATCGACGTCGGCGGCCAGAACGCGAATCCGTCGGCCAATCAGCCGGTCGTTATCGCTCAGATCGATGTCGAGCGCCTGGCACAATCGCCCCGGGCCAGTGGTCAAGCGCTTGAGCGAGCTCACGCCACGGCGGGCCATCATCGTCGGAATGCCGCGCGTGGGCTCGATGGCCCGAATCAGAACCGCGCCGGGCCCCGTGGCATCGGCCGTGAAATTCAGGCAGTAGTACATGCCATAGATGAAATAGACGTACACGCGGCCGTAGGTGGTGGCCATGATGACGGCCTGGTTCCGGCGCGTGACGAAGTGGGATGCTGCGTCGTCGACATAGGCTTCGGTCTCGACGATCCGGCCGGCGCAACGTCCCACGGCCAGGGTGGTGCCGATCAGCTCGCGAGCCACGACCAACGTGTCGCGCGCGAAAAAATCGCGATCGAGCGGCGCTGGCAGTGGCATGTTGGGGACTCTTGGTGACAGATGAGCTTTGCTGTGAGAGCAAGAAGTCGGGTGGCCCGGCTGCTTGTCGGCCGGGTCGCGCAGCGACAAGAAAGATGTAAGACGTTCAGGCAGCCCCTTGCTTCAAAGCACCGAGTTCTTCTTGTTGCTTCGCAACCCAGCCGGCTAGCGGCTGGGCCACCCACTATTCACGATGTGCGAAGTGCAGGCTGAATGGATCGCGATGAGCCTGGCGACGCGACTACAGCTTCAGCGCCGCTTGCCAGGCTTGCTTCAACTCGGCCACGCTGGCGGTAACGACCGTCGGGGCCGCCATGTCATCGGGTTCGCTGGCTTCGATGTTGGCGGCCGCTTGTGGCAAGCCGACGATTTCCAGCCGGCCACCGCGGGTCACCTCGCCCACGGCCGCGTGCGGAAGGCCAGCCAGGGCCTGCTCGAACGCGGCGCTCTTGTCCTGGGGCACTTCGCACAGGAACCGGGTGTTCGACTCGCTGAACAACAGCACGGCCGTGCCGCGCGGCGTGTCGGCAATGCCCGCCGCCGCCGGCACGTCGGCCAGGAACAGTTGCGCCCCCAGTCCGCCGGCAAAGGCCATCTCGGCCGCGGCCGCGGCCAGGCCCCCTTCGCTCAAGTCGTGGCACGCGGCGACGAGCCCGCTCTTGATCGCGCCGTGCAGGGCCGCGAACGTGCGCCGCGCCACGTCGGCGTCAACAGTGGGAACTTGTCCGCCTGACAAGTTTTCGACCAGGGCGAAGTGCGAGCCCCCCATTTCGTCCTTGGTCAGGCCGACCTGGTAGAGCAGATTGCCCGACTGCTTCAGGTCCATCGTGACGGCCTGCGAAGCGTCGGCCAGTTGCCCCATCGCGCTGATCAACAGCGAGGGAGGAATGCTGAGCGATTGCTTCTGACCGTTCGCTTCGTAGCGGAACTCGTTGTTCAAGCTGTCCTTGCCGCTGATGAACGGCGTGCCCAGCGCGATCGCCATGTCGTAACAGGCGAGCGCTGATCGGACCAGCGAGCCCAACGTCTCGGCCCGCTCGCAATCGCCCCAGCAGAAGTTGTCGAGCACGGCAATGCGGCTGGGGTCGGCGCCGACCGCGACACAGTTGCGGATCGCTTCGTCGATGGCGCTGGTGGCCATGTGATAGGTGTCGAACTCGCCGAACCGCGGGTTCATGCCACACGAGACGGCGATGGCGCGCCGCGAGCCGAGCACCGGGCGGACCACGGCCGCGTCGCTGGGGCCGTCGTTGGCAATGCCGACCAGCGGCTTGACGACGCTGCCACCTTGGACTTCGTGATCGTACTGCCGGATGATCCACTCTTTGCTACAGACATTCGGCGAGCCGAGAATCTTGAGCAGCTCGCCCGTGTAGTTCCAGTCGTACTTGTTCGGCAGCGGTTGCGCCGTGGTCGGGGCGGGCTGGTAAACCGCCTCGCGCACCACCGGCGGTCGGCCCCCGTGCAGGAACTCCATCGTCAGGTCGGCGACGACTTCGTCGTGGTAGTGCAGCACCAATCGTCCCGTCGCCTTGTACTCGCCAATCACCGTGGCTTCGACGCTTTCGGCCGCGCACAGGTCCGAGAAGTCCTGCCAGTTCGCGGGCGGCACGGCCAGGATCATTCGTTCCTGGGCTTCCGAGATCCACATCTCGGTGTAGGACAAACCTTCGTACTTGAGCGGAATGCGATCGAGCCAGACCTCGGCGCCGATCTCTTCACCCATTTCGCCCACGGCGCTTGAGAAGCCACCAGCGCCGCAGTCGGTGATGGCGCTGAACAGGTTCCGGTCCCGGGCTTGCAGCACGACGTCGACGACCATCTTCTCGGTGATAGCGTTGCCGATCTGCACCGCGCCGCCGGAGAGCGATTCGCTCTCGCTCGTGAGTTCGGCCGAGCTGAACGTCGCGCCGTGGATGCCGTCGCGACCGGTTCGCCCGCCGACGGCGACGATGTAATCGCCCGGCTTGGCTTCCTTGAACGACTTGTCGCGCGGCAACAAGCCGACGTTGCCACAGTAAACCAGCGGGTTCCCCAGGTAGCGGCGGTCGAAGTAGACCGCGCCGTTTACCGTCGGAATGCCCATTCGGTTGCCGTAGTCGCGCACGCCCGAGACCACGCCGCGAATCACGCGCTTGGGGTGCAACACGCCGGCGGGAATCTCGGCGGCCGGCGTTTCGGGCGGTGCAAAGCAGAATATGTCGGTATTGCAGATCGGCTTGGCGCCCAACCCGGTCCCCAGCGGATCGCGGATCACGCCGCCAAGCCCCGTGTTCGCGCCGCCGTAGGGTTCGAGCGCCGACGGGTGATTGTGCGTCTCGACCTTGAACACGATGTTGTATTCATCGTCAAAGCGGACCACGCCGGCGTTGTCGCGAAACACGCTCACGCACCAGTCATCCGCGCCCCATTGCTTGCGCAATTCCTGCGTGGCGGCGAAGATCGTTTCCTTGAGCATGTTCTCGAACCGGCGTTCCCCTTCGGGACCGCGGTAGCGCACACGCCCGGCCAGGGTCTTGTGGCTGCAATGCTCGCTCCAGGTCTGAGCCAGCGTCTCGAGCTCGGCGTCGGTCGGATCGCGGCGCAGCGTGCGGAAGTGCGCCTGAATGGTCTGCATCTCGACCAGGCTCAGGTACAGCTGCCCCTGGCGGCTCAGGCGCACCAATTGATCGTCGTTCATCTCGCGTAAGGGAACGCGGATCAGCTTGAACTGATACGGCGAGCCGATCTCCATCCGCTCCCATTTCAGGGGGCCGACCACCACTTGTTCGATGGCGTCGTTGGCAAGCAGTTTGCTGCACAGCGTTTTCAGCGTGGCGTCGTCGACCGACGACAGCCAGTACTTCTTCAACGTGCGGACGGCTTCGACCGGCACGCCCAAGTCGTTGAGCGCCGACTGCGCGCTTTGAGCCACGGGGTCCATCACGCCCGGCTTGGGCAGCACGTGGACCAGGCAACCCAGCCCCGCCGGCCCCTGGCCCAGCGAGCTTTCCCCCGGGCGGCCGACGACGTAGCGTTCGACGACGGCATCGGCCAGCAACTTTCGCGCGCCGCGTGTGACGAGCGATTGGTCGAGCTGGCCTTGCAGCAGATAGCCGCGAGCGGTGGCGACTTTCAGATTTCCGGCGAGCCCCAAGTTGGTCGCTTCGGCGGCCAACTGGCGACCGAGCAGATCGGCCTGACCTTCGGCCGGGTGGATGTCAACTTCCCAGAGCATCGCGGGTTTGTTTCGCTTTCAACAGCAGTTGTTCGAGCCGGCGGAAATCGCCGCGTTTGAGCGCCTGACGACAGGCTGCCAGTACCTTTTCATAACGCGCCAAGGCCGTCAAGGCTTCGGCCCGATTGCTCTCGAAGATCTGCCGCCACATCGCCACGTCGCCCGACGCAACTCGTGTGGTGTCAAGCCAGCCGCGCGCCGCCAAGGGCAAATACTGCTTGGGGGTCGAGGCAGCCAGCGCAGCCGCCGCGAGATGGGGCAAATGGCTGATCGCGGCCACGGCCCGGTCGTGGGCCTGGGGAGTCATGGTGATGGTCGCCCCCCCCAAGCGACGCCAGAAGGTTTCGACCTCGGCGGTCGCTTCGAGCGGCGTCTTGCGCGTGGGCGTGATGATCACGGTGCGCCCGACCAGCAAGTCGGACATGGCGGCATGGTGGCCGCTCTTCTCGCTGCCGGCTAGCGGATGGCTGCCGACGAAGAGCGCCCCCTTGGGAAGTTTGCGTTCGACGGCCGTGACGATCTCGCGCTTGGTGCTCCCTGCGTCGGTCACCAGCGCGCTGTCGCCGAGCTGTTTGCAGGCGCGGAGCGCGAAGTCGGCAATCTGACCGACCGGAGTGCAAACCACGACCAGGCCTGCGCCGTCGATGCCCGCTTCGAAGTCGGTGGTGCCGCGCGAGATCACGCCGGCGTCGGCCGCGGCAGCCAGCGAGCCGGCGTTGCGACCGATGCCGACCACCTCGCGGGCCAGGCCGCGGCGCAGCAGCGCGACGCCGATCGAGCCGCCGATCATGCCGACGCCGACGACGGCCACACGGTTCCAGAGCGGCTTGGCGGGAGCAGGCATCGGGCATTCTCGGCTGGTAACGCGGGACGGGAACTCATGGCGGATTCTATTTTGCCCGCCGGCGAAAGTCGAATATCCAAGTAAAAAGCCTCAATGACCAAATCCCAATGACCAAAAGGGGGACACAGGCAGCACTGGCCCCCCGGATCACTTGGTCATTGGTACTTGGGCATTGCGGCTTCTCCATTACTACTTACGCAGCTTGGTACTAGAATGAAAACATGTTCTCCGCCCGGATCAGTCTCTTTGATCTTGAACAACTCTGTCGGCGCGTTTCGACGGCGCTGACCAGCGGGATCGAGCTGCGCAAGGCTTTTCAGCGCGAGGCCGAAGGACGCTCGCCGCGCGCCGTGCGCCGCCACATGGACCAGGTCTACCAGGCCGTCGCTCGCGGCGAATCGGTCACCGCGGCCGTGGCCGCCACGGGCAGCTACTTCCCCCGGCTGTTTCACGAGATGGTCTCGCTGGGCGACGCGACCGGGCACCTGGCCGAGACGCTGCGAGCGCTGGCCGAGCATTACGAGCTGCAATTGAAGCTGCGTCGGCAGTTCGTGCAAAGCATCACCTGGCCGCTGGTCCAGTTGTTCGCCGCTCTGGGGGTGGTGGGGCTGTTGATCTGGTTGCTCGGCGTGTTTCAAGACGGGGTTCCCAAGAAGGATCGCCTTGACCCGTTGGGCCTGGGGCTGATGGGAACGCATGGCGTGTTGGTGTACGTCTCGGTGCTGGCCGTGATTGCCGTGGTGTTGGTCGTTGTATATCAGGCGACGCGGCGCGGTGTCTTCTGGGCGCGGCCGCTGCAGCGCGGGCTGTTTCTGGTGCCGGTCATCGGCAACACGTTCGAGACGTTGGCCCTGGCCCGGTTCGCCTGGTCGCTGGAGCTGACGTATGGCTCGGGCATGGATGTATTGAAGGCCATTCCGATGAGTCTGCGCAGCACGCAGAACGCCCATTACACCGATCACATCGACTCGGTCACGCTGCGGGTTCGCAAGGGGCAAGAGATCACCGAGGCGCTGGCGGCGACCGGCGCGTTTCGGACCGACTTTCTCGACGCCGTCGAGGTGGGCGAGAAGAGCGGCCGGCTGAGCGAGACGTTGGCCAATCTTTCCGAGCAGTACAACGATCGAGCCCAGCGAGCGCTGGCGGCGCTGGCCACTGTGGCCGGCTTTGCCGTGTGGGCCGTGGTGGCGGCGTTGATCACGATTGTGATCTTCCGCCTGGCGTCGTTTTACTTCGGCATGCTGGACAAGGTCATGTGACGGCGTGGAGCGGTGAAGGATTTGGTCTGGGTAGCCCCGGTTGCTTGCCAACCGGGGCGGGCGCAGCCCGCAAGAGGCGTCGGGCGACGTCGTCCGTCGGTGGCGAGTTCCCATCTGGGTTTCGCGGCGCTCGATGCCTCCTGTCGCTGCGCGACACCGGTTGACGAGCAACCGGTGCTACCCGATTCGGTTTCACGATCGCCAGTGTGAGGGCTTCCACCATCACCGAGCGCGCGCAAACCCTTCTCCCTTCGGGAGAAGGTGGCCGAAGGCCGGATGAGGGTCCACTCTGCGCTCGGAGCCGCGCCCGACTGATGCGCGACCCTCATCCGTCGGCTAGCGCCGCCACCTTCTCCCGGAGGGAGAAGGGTTGTATTCAGGTCGCTCGCGAGTGAGGCTCGTCGGCGATGCCGCTAATCCTCGGCCGTCGCGTCGTCGTTGTCCGTGTCGTCCGCGTCGGACGCGGCGGACGGCTGGTTCGCGGCCGGCGCATCGTCATCGTCGAACAGGCCCGAGAATAAGTCTCGCTGGCTCCCCAGCGATTTGCGCCAGGCGGCCGGCACGTCCAAGGCCCCGGCGGCCCGCAACTCATCCACGGAAATCAAGTGTCGGTCCTTCACAAATCGCCTCCAGAAGTTTCGCCTGGGCGGGTTCCAGCTCGACCAGCAACGCCAAGACATTCAAGACGTTGAGCAATTCCGTCGTGTACTCGGCCAGCCAGTGGTCGGGCTGGATGTCCCCCAGCTTCGACGGCGGCCGGCGGTCGCCGATGATGGGGCGTTCGCGGTTTTTCTTACGGTAGCTGAACCATTGCGTCAACACCCGCTTGCCCGACACCTCGTATTGCCACACCGCGGCGGGCACGTGTTCGATGTAGCCGCGACCGACGATCAGGCGCTGCTGCGGTTCGTCGTAGTCGATTTCGTCGGGCATGTTGTCTGGGTCGTCGGGAATGGCCCCCTGCTTGGGAATCCGCGGCGCGCGATCCTTGGGCAACCGCGGCGGACCCGCCGGTCGGTCGTCCCCGGCGTCGGCAAAGCGCTCGCCGAACGTGTGCAGCCAGATCACGCGCCGCCCCAACTCGACCGCCGCGGTGAACAGCTTGGGCTGCTCGGTGATAGGGATCCGCAAGCCGGGCTGGGCCAGATCGTCCTGAAACCGCGCCGTGTAGGCCGGGCTGGCGGCCACGCCGGCCAGATAGGCCAGGAAATCCTCGGCGGTCACGAGCCGCTTGTATTTCTTGGTCAGAAAGTCGAGCAGCTTCGGCGGCAGATTGGGGGTCGTCGCGGCCGCATCACGCCAGAGGGGAAACACCCGTCCACCTCGGCCGTTGTAATGGTGGAGATCGGGAACGTAAGCGGAAAAGGTAAATGCAGGCCCAATTGTCGGCGATCGATCTGAAGGGGCCGTCATGTACACTTGCCGTTCGGAGTACGAACTCCAAAGGTCTGCATTGGGTTGCGTAATGACTCTCGGGTCCGGGATTATCCACATCCGGTTAAAGGACCGGAACGCATAACGCACTGGCGTTGCACAATCGCCCTTTTCGTCAATTAGCGGTTTTGTCGCGAGCCTGAAGCCCGGTAAAGGGATTCGAACGATCGATCGAATATGCCGGTCAGCAGGCTTGCCACCACGCAGCGTTGGGTGAAACAGGTCCTCCTTTTTCTCGATCGGGGCCTGAATAAGTTTTATCCAGCGGCGTTCCAGCGATTCCGGATCGGGCGCGAAGACCCAGACTCGCTTGGTTTGCACGCCTGAGCCGTTGTACGCGAATAACTCGTCGAGCGCCGGGTAGCCGGCCCAGTCACCCGTGGCGGCGGGGAGAAACGGCGCGCGCCAGTCGGTCGAGCAATCCTGCCAGATCTTCGCTTCGAGCCGCAGCTTGGCCAGTGCCGCGAACTTCTCCTCGCGCTTCCCCGCGGGGAGGGCGGTGTATTTGACCGTGGCCGGCTGGTCGGCGGCTTTTTGCTTGGACCGCGCGGCCAGCACGATGCAGACCGGTTGCTGGACCGCCTGAAAAATGCGCGTGGGGACGTCGGGCTGGTGCCCCTCGGGGGAACAATCGATGATCCAAATCCGATCGGCCTTGCGGCGCAGATCGTCGCGCATCCGCTGAAAGCCCGGCCCGTTCAGAAAGCCCGCCACCGTGATAAAGCAGACGATGCCGGTGTCGTTCTTGGGATCGTGGTCAAAGACCTTCCAAGTGGCCCAGCGCCAGAAATAGACGTACAGGTTGCGCAGATGCTTGGCGTGGGCTCCCACGCCCCAATCGGCCGGCGGCAGCCATTGGTTGAGCCGTTCTTCTTCGATCCAACCGCCGCGCCCCTTGGCCTTTTCCTTGTAGGGCGGGTTGCCGATCACGACGGTGATCGGTTCCTTGCGTTTGATCTCGTTGGCCTTGAGCCGCGATTCGGAGATGGTCCGGTACAGGGAGCCTAGCTCTTCGACCTCGGCATAGGGGTTGCCCAGCGTGTCGGTGACGAACATCCGCGATGCCGCTCGCGGCGGCTTGCCGATCATGCGGAGCAGCTCGGCGTGGATGCGCAACTGGGCCACGGCGAAGGGACCGAGCTGCATCTCGAACGCGATCAGCCGCGCGATGGCCGACTCGATAGCCTGGGGGACGGCGCCCGCTCCCTGGTCGGCTTCGACGGCGGCTTCGATGCTGCGCAGCACGCCCAGGATAAACGTGCCGGTGCCGACGGCGGGGTCGGCCAACGTGACGTCGGCCGAGGCCAGGCCAGCGCTGCGGCCAAAGTGGCGGCGCAGGGCGTCGTCGACCAGGCGGATCATCGGCTCGACGACTTCGGGGGGCGTGTAATACGAGCCGGTCAGCTTGCGCAGTGCGTTGTCATATTCCGCCAGAAAGTCTTCGTAGAAGTAGAGCCAGGCGTCCGGTTTGCCTTGGCTGATCGCTTGCCAGTCGACAGCGTCGAGCACGCGGACGAGCGTTCGCAGCGAGGTCTTGAGTGTGGCTTCGTTGTCGACTTCGTCGGTCAACAATCGCAAGGCCGCACCGATCAGCGAGTTGGTCTTGCCCAGATGTTTACCGACCAGGTCCAGCCCGTCGGCCAGTTGGATGTTGCTCGAGCGGGCCATCAGCAAGCCGAAGGTGACGGCCTGGGCATAGCCGTCGGCGAATTGCTGGTCGTTGGCTTCGGGAAACAGAAGCTTGCGCCAGTCGGCGGCCAGCGCCGTGAGGGCGGGACTTTTCTCGGCCAATTGCTCGGTGGCTTCGTCGCGCAGCAGTCGGCAGAGCCGAGCGGCGACGTGGGCCAGCTCGGCGGCGGACTTGGGCGGAATGGGTTCCCAGCGGAGGAAGTCGGCAAACCGCGCGAGCAACTCGGGCGGGGCGGCGAGCTTGGCGCCGGAGGTCTCGATGTCCCCCGATAGCTCGACGATCGAGCCGACCAGCTCGCCGTTCTGCCACAGACTGAACGCATTGCCGTCGGTGTACAACAAGTTGGGAAGCGATTGCAGTCGTTCCCATTGGTCTTTGTCGTGCCCCTTGTAGCGGCGCGGGTCGGCTCCTTTGCCGGGGGCTTTGACTTCGACGTAGCCGACCAGCACGTTGCGCAGCGTGATGGCGTAGTCGGGGCGCGTCTTGAGCGCGGAGAGGGATGTTTCGCCGACGGCAGTAACCCACTCGCGCTTGAAGCCACATTGCTCGGCCAGATCGGCGAAGAGCCCTTCGAGCGGGGCGCGGAGCTGATCTTCGGGCTCGCCCGTGGCGCTGGGGTTGGCCAGCTTGGCAGCCGCTTCGGCGCCGAATCGAGCGACGGCCTGTTTCAAATCCTGCATTCAGGGTGACCCGTTGCTGGCCGTGCGGTGGAGCGGAAGCGGACGCAAGAAGCTTCGGCAGATAAGCAAGGCTGGAATCATATCAGGATCGCGCCGAATGGCGGAAGGCTGAGGGGACGCGGCTTCACATCTGGGTAGCCCCGGTTGCTTGCCAACCGGGGCGGGCGCAGCCCGCAAGAGGCGTTGGACGACGTTGTCAGTCGGTGGCGAGTTTCCGCCTGGGTTTGCCAGTGCGCTGTGCCTCTTGTCGCTGCGCGATACCGGTTGACAAGCAACCGGTGCTACCCGATTTGGATTCGGGAGTGCCAGCGTGAGGGCTTCCATCATCACCGAGCGCGCGCAAACCCTTCTCCCTCCGGGAGAAGGTGGCCGAAGGCCGGATGAGGGTCCATATTGCAGCTTGAGTCGCGCCAGATTGACGCGCGACCCTCATCCGTCGGCTAGCGCCGCCACCTTCTCCCGGAGGGAGAAGGGTTGTATTCGGGTCGCTCGCGATTGATGCCGAGGGGGAAGATCGCCGCGTCGCGCGGGGCGGGGCGGGGTTTCCCGTTGCGTAAGCGTTAACGGCCCAATGACTTAACTGCGTCTGCCCACGGCTCGATTAGCGGTTGTTCTCGGGCGGGTCGATAACTATACTCAACGACTTATCCCCGTAGGCCCGTTGAACCTCCGCTAAGCCGCCGCCGGCTGTAACACCGGTAGCCGCAGGCTGTAACACTAGTAGCCTCAGGCTGTGACCCTGGTACATGAGATTCACGCTCGTCGATCGCATTGTTGAGCTGCAGTCCGGCAGCAAGATCGTTGCCACTAAGAACTTGTCGCTGGCCGAGGAATACCTGGCCGACCATTTTCCTGGCTTTCCGGTCATGCCCGGCGTGCTGATGCTCGAAGCGTTGACCCAGGCCAGCGCCTGGCTGATGCGGGCCACCGAGAACTTCGCCCACAGCACGGTCGTGCTGCGCGAGGCGCGGAATGTGAAATACGCCAACTTCGTCGAGCCGGGTCAGACCTTGACTGTGACGTCGGAGCTGATGGACCAGGGGCCGCGGACGGCCAAGTTCAAGGCGCAAGGGATGGTCGGCGCGACGCTGGTCGTGTCGGCCCGCCTGGAACTGGAACGATACAACCTCGGCGATCAAGACCCGACCAAGGGGCTGATCGACGAGATCGTCACGATGAAGATGAAAGAATTGTTTGCGTTGTTGAATCGGACGGAGTTGAACCAGACCGAAGTCGGCGCGGCCAAGTAGCCCTGCCGCCGCACTGCCGATGGAAAGCAGTGCTGATGAACGAGGCAAGCGCTCCGGAGGCAGTGCCGGTAAAGGGCAGTCGAGCGCCGCATGCGGATTGACCCGATGCGAAACACCGAACCGTAAACCTGTGGAAAAGACTTGGGAGTAATGCCAGATGCCGACGCAAGATGAGATTTTCGCCAAGATTCGCACCGCGCTGGTCGACGCCTTGGGCGTGGACGACGACGAAGTGACGCCCGAAGCCACGCTGGTCGGCGACCTGGGGGCCGAGAGCATCGACTTCCTGGACATCGTGTTCCGCCTGGAAAAGGCGTTCAGCATCAAGGTGCCGCGCGGCGAGCTGTTCCCCGAAGATATCTTGGGCAGCACGACCTATGTGCAGAACGGCAAGGTCACGCCCGAAGGCGTGGCCGAGCTGAAGAAGCGGATGCCGTTCGCCGACTTGTCCAAGTTCGAAACGAACCCGGTGGTCAAGGACTTTGCCAACCAGTTGACCGTGCAGGACATGGTCCGGTACGTGCAGAGCAAGGTGGGCTAAACGCAAATGACCAAATCCCAATGACCAATGACCAATAGGGACACTCCCTTGGTCATTGGGACTTGGACATTGGTCAATAGAACACTCGTTTACGAAGCTCCTCAAACGTCGGCATCGCCATGCGTTGGATCTGGATTGATCGCTTTATCGAGTTCGATAGTGGCAAACGCGCCAAGGCGGTCAAGAACGTCTCGCTGGCCGAGGACCACCTGCACGATCACTTCCCCGGCTATCCGGTGATGCCCAACTCGCTGATCACCGAGGGGCTGGCCCAGACGGGCGGCCTGCTGGTGGGCGAAGTAAACGGCTTTAACGAGAAGGTGATTCTGGCCAAGATTCCCAAGGCCACGTTCCACTTTCCGGCCGTGCCGGGGGATCAACTGATCTACACCGCGGTGCTCGATCACATCGACGCCGACGGCGGACGTGTGACGGCCACCAGCCATGTGCGCGACAAGCTGCAGGCCGAGATGGAGATCGTGTTCGTCCACTTGCGCGACGGCACCCGGGCCCGCACGCTGTTCGAGCCCAAGAACTTTGTCTTTACCATGAAACTGCTGGGCGTGTTCGACGTGGGCCGGGCCCCGGACGGGAGCCCCCTGCAAGAACCGCCGGGATTGAAAGAGCTGCGCGGCACGCTGGCCGGTTAGTGCGCAAGGGAGTAGCCGCAAAGCGTTAGAGCCTCACCCAAGCCGGCGGCTCTGCCACCGGCCGAGGCGGCAGAGCCGCCGGCTTGGGTGCGAGGGCGCTACGCCAGCGAGAGCATGGTGCCCGCCGCTCGGATCGTCTGAGTTCACACGAAGCCTTTCTTCACAGGAAGCGTTGGCCATGGTCGAAGCCTCGCGTCGTCGCGTTGTCGTCACCGGCATTGGTTGCGTGACCCCGATGGGGCACGATCCCGAGACCATGTGGCGCCGCTTGCTGGCCGGCGAGTCGGGCGTGGGCTATACCTCGCTGTTCGACGCCGCCCAGTTCCCCACGCGCATCTCGGCCGAGGTCCGCGATTGGAACCTGGCGAAGGTCGGCGAGAACCCTGACGAATGGAAGAAGACCGGCCGGCAGACGCGCTTTGCCGTCGGCGCCGCGTGCCAGGCAATGCAGGACGCCGGCCTGCGCAGCGCGAACCCCGTTGATCCAACCCGGTTTGGCGTCTACCTGGGGGCGGGCGAAGGGCAGCAGGACTTCATTTTGTTCACCGACATGATGGTGGCGGCCATCGACGGCGACCAATTCTGCGCCACCAAGTTCGCCAAGAAGGGGATGGAAATCCTCGATCCGCAGATCGAGTTGGAACAAGAGCCGAACATGCCGGCGGCCCATCTGGCCGCCTTGTTCAACGCGCAAGGGCCGAACTTCAACTGCCTGACCGCTTGTGCGGCCAGCAGCCAGGCCATCGGCGAAGCCGTCGAGATCATCCGCCGCAATGACGCCGATCTGATGCTCTCGGGGGGCGCCCACAGCATGATCCACCCGTTCGGCGTCACGGGATTCAATCTGCTGACGACCCTCTCGATGCGCAACGACGAGCCGGCCCGGGCCTCGCGGCCGTTCGAAATGGACCGCGATGGTTTCGTGCTGGGCGAAGGGGGCTCGATGCTGGTGCTCGAAGAGTTGGAGCACGCTCGCCGCCGCGGCGCGAAGATTTACGGCGAAGTGATCGGCTATGGCTCGACGGCCGACGCCTACCGCATTACGGATACTCATCCCGAAGGGCGCGGCGCGATCAGTTGCCTGAACATGGCGCTGGCCGACGCGCACATCAACCCTGACCAGGTCGACTACATCAACGCCCACGGCACCAGCACGACGGTCAACGACAAGGTCGAGACCCTGGCCATCAAGCAGGTATTCGGCCCGCGGGCCTACAAGCTGCCCGTGTCGAGCACCAAGAGCATGATGGGGCACCTGATCGCGGCGGCCGGGGCAACCGAGTTGATCGTCTGTCTGTTGGCGATGCGCGACGGGGCGCTCCCCCCGACGATCAATTACGACACGCCGGACCCAGAGTGCGACCTGGACTATATTCCCAACGAAGCGCGAAAGGCCAAGTGCGACGTCGCCGCGTCGAACAGCTTTGGTTTCGGCGGGCAGAATATTACGCTGATCGTTTCCAAGCTGAGATAAAAGTTGCTGGTTGCTAGTTGCTAGTGAAATGCTTCGATTGCTTTGTCTTAACTAGCCGCTAGCAACCAGCAACTTGCAACTTCCCCTCCCCCCATGCAATTCGGCAAATTCTTCGCCATTGTCGCCGCCTGTTTGATTGCGTTTGGATTGTTCCAAGCCGCGGGCACGTACTTCATGGCCGGCAACGCCAACTGGTCGCGACCGCTGTTGGTGATGGCCTGCGTGCTGGGCTTTCTGGCCTTTTGGGGCGTGATGCTCGCCGCCCGCCGCGCGCGATTGCGCCGGCAAGGTCCGCGACGACTGGGGCCGAAAGACGCCTGTTAAGCGCCAAGCCTTAATGTCCAAGCACCAATGACCAAGGCTGCTTCTGCTTGGTCATTGGGATTTAGTCATTGGTGCTTTGTTGCCGGCTTGCCCTGTCGCTGCCGTAGCACCGTGAGCGTCGCTTCCAAATCGGCCGGCAGCGGGGCGTTGAATGTCAGCCGGTTTCCCCGCGTCGGATGATCGATCGCGATTGATTGGGCGTGCAGCGCTTGCCTTTCGAGCAGGGGCGACTCGTCGGTCGAGCCGGGCAGCACGTCGCACACGCGTAGCGACGCCCGGCCCCCGTAGTATCGGTCGCACAACACCGGGCAGCCGATGCTGGCCAGGTGGACGCGAATCTGGTGCGTGCGACCCGTCTTGGGCGTCAGCCGGACGGCCGCAAAGCCGTGCAATCGCTCGACGACTTCGTAAAAGGTCTGCGCTGGCCGGCTGGTGGCGTGGTCGTGGCGGACGGCCATCTTTTCGCGCTGGTAAGGGTGAACACCGATCGGCAGGTCGATCCAGTCTCGATCCCGATCGGGCTCGCCGGCGACGATGGCAAAGTACGTCTTGTCGACCGTGCGCTGCTCGAACTGATCGGACAACAGCGAGTGGGCGATGTCGTCCTTGGCAATCAGGATCGCGCCGCTCGTGTCGCGATCGAGCCGATGGACGATGCCTGGCCGCGTCGGCCCGGCAGTCTGGCTGAGTTGCTCGAAGTAGTGCCGCAGGGCGCTCGCCAACGTGCCGTCCCAGTGACCTCGGCCCGGATGCACGACCATGCCGGCCGGCTTGTTGATGACCGCCATCACCTCGTCTTCGTACAGCACGTCGAGCGGAATGTCCTCGGGCAGCGGGCCCAGCCGCGGTACCTCGGGAACGACAATCGAGACTTGCTGCCCGGTGCGAAGGTGGTGGCTGGCCTTCACGCGGCGGCCGTCGAGCTTGACGCCGACCGCGTTGATAGCGCGGCGCAGGTGGGTGCGGCTGTAGCTGGGCAATTGCCGGGCGAGAAAGGCATCGAGCCGCTGGCCGTCCTCGGCTTCGGGAACAACCAGCAACAAGGTCTCGCCAGCGATGGGCTCGGAGGACACGGCTGAGGGCTCGGGAGTAAGGACGTCATGGGCTCCCTCTCCGCTCACGGGAGAGGATTGGATTGAGGGGACGAGTTGTGTACCCGCCTCATTCCCCTCACCCGGTTCGCCGCGCGAACCACCCTCTCCCACAAGGGGCGAGGGTGCGCGGCTTGCGCCGCGACGCGAACCGGTTCCAGCTAACGCCATTCTACTCCGGCGTGGTTGCTGGGGGAGTGACCGGTGCGGTGGTGGCCGGCGGAGTAGATGTCGCCGGTGGAGTCGTTGTGACCGGCGGAATGACTCCGGTCGGCGGGGCGGGGGGGGCCACGGACGTCGGGCCACCGGGGGCGTCGCTGGGCAACGATTGCATGTCGAACGGCGGGCGGAAGCCCGGCGTGCCAGGCTCGCGCGACGGGGGCGTGATCTTCAACGCCCAGAACCATTGATAGAACTCTTTCGAGGCCGGCTTTTCCAGGTCGTCGCGCCGCTCGCGGGCTTCGATCGCAAACTCGGTGCCCGGGTAGTTCTTGATCAGCTCGTCGTATTGCTTGACGGCTTCCTCGGGCTGGGCCAATGATTCGTATGCACGACCCAGGCCGATCAGCGCACGCGATTGCATTTCGCTGATGTGGGTCGTGGCGCGCAGTTGGTTGTATTGCTCGATCGCCGATTCGAGCGAGGTCTTGGCTGCGGTTCGGTCCTGGAACAACTGATCGACGCCGACTTCCAATTGCCGATCGGCCAACGTCAGCCGGGCCCACTGGCCCCCCATGTAATCGCTGTAGTCGTCGGCCACCCGGGTCATGTTCTCCTGAGCGCCCAGTCGCGACTCGCTGGCGACGACGTACTCGCGCCAGGCCGAGCGCTCGGCGTTGGCCGAGCGCGTGGAGATGATCAGATAGACGACGACCAGGACCACGATCGCGCCGATCGTGGCGGCCACTGCCGGGGCGTACTTCTGAACGTCCTTGACCCCGTGCTCGAGCACATCGGCCAGGGAGTTGCGTTGTAACTCGTGACGGCGTTCGGACTTCATGGCAAGGGGGCCTTGTCTGCCGCGGTTCCGTCGTGGGCACGGTTCGGCGGAGCAAAAATGCCGGCCCGATCGCGCGGTCGTCGGACACGTGAAAGCGTCCCGGACCGATGGCGAGCGGCGCGGCGTAAGTTCAATGGGCGAAACGAAAAAATCCTCGCGGCACGAGGATTTGGGGCAATATAGGGGCGGGGCCGAAATGCCGTCAAGGCTGGCAGCCGCTCGCTGGCCGGTCAAACCGGCGGCAGTCGTACCAATTCCCGTCGTCACGCTAGCAGCCCAGCGAGATTTCTCTTGCCGCGCCCCAGGCAGGGCGGTATTTTCCGCCGGCTTTTCAGACCATCGATGGCAAGCTCATGCGTCGCGAGTTGTTGATTCTGTGTTTGTTAGCGGCTGTGTGCGTGGCCGGAGGTTCGGCCGGGGACTTGTTGCCGTCGTTTCTGGGAGGCAAATCGTCCGACCAGGCCGACCTGAACAAGCTCAATGAGAAGAACCGCTATGCCCAGGGGATCAATCCCTGAGGCCGCGACGATTCAGGCAGGTGTGAATCGCGACTGCATGCCAAGCAATGGACCCAGATCTCCTTGGTCCGCCCCGCGCAGTGCCGCCAGGTATTCACGACGCACGTCGTTCTTGCCGCCGAGCACCTCGGGCCAGGCCGTCGGTTCACGGCCCGCTTGCTTGAGCCAGATATTCGCCAACAGCCGTCCCCAGCGACCATTGCCGTTCGGAAACGGATGGATCTGCACGCTACGATGGTGCAGGCGTGTCGCTTGTTCCAAGAGGGGCACGGTCGAGCCGCGATAAAACGCGAGCGTCTGTTCCAATTCGAGCAGCGCTGGCTCGATCTGTGTCCAGGCGACGCCGAGATTCAGCTCGAATCGCCGCGGCTCGCCCGCCCAGCGCCAGACCTTGCCAAACATCTCGCGATGCAGCTTTTTCATCCAGCGCGCGTCAAAGGGGGCGGCGCGCCGACCCGGTCGACTGGCCAGGTATTTGACATGCGCCAGGCGAATATTCTCGGCTTCGGCGACGTCCAACTGGCCGCGCGTGGTGATCGAGCGTACTTTCAGCCCCGAAAGATCGTCGAGCGGAGTGGCGCCATCGAGTGGCGATGCGGGCGTCATGCTTCACCGCGACCAGAGCTGCTTGCGCGAGCCGTTGAGCAATTCCGTCTCGGTGCGTTTGAGCATTTTTGCATAGGCGCGCCGGTCGACCGCTTGTTGCTCGAGGGCCGAGCTGCCTTGCACCAGCGCGACCAGCTTTTGAGCTTTCCGCCGCGCCTGTCGAGTGGTGACGAGTTTGGCGTCCTGGACTCGCGGTTCGAACTCGATACCCAGGGTTGCCGCGACTGCCACGACGTGCCGGAATTCGGTGCGGTCGAACTGGCCGCCGAGCAGGCGGTTGACCGTGGCGGTCGATACTCCGCTGAGTTCAGCAATCGAACGCACGCTCATGCGGAGTAACTTGCGACGGGCGTTGAGCAGTGCTGCAAAGGCGGGACTGTTCATCATGGCACCAAGGCAGCGGGTGTCGCGGGCGGACTCGCTAATAACTATATCATATATAATACATTTATTTGTTAAACGAAACGGCCGGGTGACCACGAATACGAGGCTTTTGCGGGGAGTTGTGGGCGTCTGGGCAAGCTGCCGCGATCGCTGGCTCGACCAGCGGTTGCCAGGATTGCCGTATACCCTTGAAACCGATATATTTACGAATCTTTGTTTGGGCCGAGGAGTCTCCGCGTGGGGACCGGTTCAGACAACTGGCACTTTTGCCTTGTCTCTCTTACTGGCGGCACTTCCGACGCGCCATCGGCCCCGCTGGGCCTTTCGGCCGGCAACTTTCACAAGACTCCTGCCGGCTCGCTGTCGAACGGTTCCGTAACGGCTCTTCACTCCATGGTAAATCGCAACCTCATCCGCGGCCTCGACCTCAACGAACAAGACTGGGAAGCAGAACTCAACGCGGCGCTGACCGGCGTCGGCGCCGACGAAATCGAATGGGGGGGCGAAGACATTTCGCTCAACCAAATTGTCGAAGGCCGCATCCTGCGGATCGAAGACGAGCAGGTGCTGATCGACGTCGGCTACAAGAGTGAAGGGATGATCCCACTGAACGAGTGGGACGAAACCGAAGAGCCGCCGCAACCTGGCCAGACCGTCAAGGTGCTGGTCGAAGATATCGAAGACACCACGCCGGGCATGGAAGACGCCGGCATGATCGTGCTCAGCAAGCGCAAGGCTGAGAAGATCGAAAACTGGCGCAAGGTGATGGAGTCGGTCAAGGAAGGCGACGTCGTCACCGGCGCGGTCACGCGCAAGATCAAGGGTGGTCTGTTGGTCGACGTGCGCGGCGTCAACGTCTTCTTGCCCGCCAGTCAGGTCGACATCCGCCGGCCTTCGGACATTGGCGACTACATTGGCCGCACGATCCAGTGCCTGGTGCTGAAGATCGACGAAGCCCGCCGCAACATCGTCGTCAGCCGCCGCTCGCTGATCGAGACCGAACGGGCCGAAAAGAAGGCCAAGCTGCTGGCCGAGCTCGAGCCAGGGCAGCTGCGCAAGGGTATCGTCAAGAACATCGCCGAGTTCGGCGCGTTCGTCGACCTGGGCGGCATCGACGGCCTGTTGCACATCACCGACATGAGCTGGGGCCGCATCGGTCACCCGAGCGAGATGGTCCACATCGACCAGGAACTCGAAGTGCAAATCCTGCACGTCGATCGCGAAAAGGAAAAGATCGCCCTGGGTCTCAAGCAAAAGACCGCCAGCCCGTGGGAATGCGTGCCGGACAAATATCCGGTGGACACTCGCGTCAAGGGCGAAGTGGTCAACGTGATGAGCTACGGCGCGTTCGTGAAGCTGGAAGAAGGGATCGAAGGGCTGGTCCACATTTCGGAAATGTCGTGGACCAAGCGCATCAATCACCCCAGCGAGCTGGTGCATATCGGCGACGAAGTCGAAGTCGTCGTGCTGGGCATCAACCGCGAGAAGCAGGAAATCTCGCTCGGCATGAAGCAGACCCACGACAACCCGTGGGACAAGGTTGCCGATCGCTATCCGCCGGGCGCGCCGGTCACCGGCACCGTCCGCAACTTGACCAACTACGGCGCGTTCATCGAGATCGAAGAAGGGATCGACGGCTTGCTGCACGTCAGCGATATGTCGTGGACCCGCAAGATCAGCCACCCGAGCGAAATGCTCGAGAAGGGTCAAAAGGTCGAGTGCCGCGTGTTGTCGGTCGACCAGCAGCGTCGCCGCATCGCCCTGGGCCTGAAGCAACTGCAAGAAGACCCTTGGACCACCGACATCCCCAGCAAGTATCAGCCGGGCCAGGTGGTGAAGGGAACCGTCACCAAGCTGACCAACTTCGGCGTGTTCGTCGGGTTGGAGAACGGCCTGGAAGGGTTGCTGCACATCTCGGAGTTGGCTGACCACAAGGTCGAGAACCCCGAAGACGTGGTCAAGGTCGGCCAGGAGATCGAGGTCAAGGTTTTGCGCGTCGACACCGAAGAGCGCAAGATCGGCCTGTCGCGCAAGCGCGTCGATTGGGCCGACGATCAAGGCGAACCGCCGATCGACCACGACGGGTCGGGCGCGGCCCCCAGCAAGCCGGCCATTCCGGCCAGCGAGCTGAAGGGCGGCATCGGCGACGGCGGCCCGTTGATCAAGTAAGCTTGATCGCGCGAGCGTCGCTCATCTGAGCGGCGCGGCTGCAATAGATTGAACAGCAAAGCAGGCCCCGAGAGCCAATCTCGGGGCCTGTTTTTATTGGTGAGTGCGCGAGGTTTTCCTCCCCTCGCCCCTCCGTGGGAGAGGGGCTGGGGGTGAGGGGGTGCTAGGTGAAAAGGGGACGCAAAGTTATCAGGCAGCAGCGGTCGGCATCAGGTTATAATGAGCCCGAGCCTGTGCCCCTGAGCGAATAGTGTCGTGGGAATCTTCAATCGCAAGTGGGAATGCGTCATGGCATCGATCTTTGACCTCACGCCGGCCGAGAAGTTGCAGCTTGTCGAAGACTTGTGGGATGATTTGGCGTCGACGCCCGAGGCCGTGCCGGTGCATGATTGGCAGAAAGAGGAGTTAGCCCGCCGCAAAGCCAATTGGGCGGCGAATCCCGCAGCCACGATTTCCTGGGACGAAATCAAACGCCGAGTGCTTTGCTTGTCGTGATCTCCAAGCCACATCAGCTTCGAAGATTCGGTGTTTGTAGCCTGACCGCTCTCATCACCGGCTGCGTTGATCAGCGGGTTGTCGGCGACACGACGATCTTCTCGTTCGAGTTGTGGGTCAGTTGTCTGCTGTTCGCCTTGGGCGTCGGCGGCTTGTCGGTCGTCGCCATCTATGTGCCGCTCCGCCGACTGGGCAAGTCGATCCTGGTGGCGGTGGCGACGTTTGTGTTCCTGCTGCTGGCCCCCTGCTTTCTCGTCGATCGCGTGACGGTCAACTCGGCCCAGTTCACCTTCCGTGCCGGATTCTGGCTCTGGCCGAACTACCACGAAGTTCACTTTGACGACGTCCAAAGGATCGTGCTGGCCAAGAGCAAAAGCAACCCGAACGATCGCTGGATCGATTGCTACCTCAAATCAGGCAAGCTGGACAGCGTGCCGATCGGCGACCTTATCCGCGGCACGCCGGCCAAGATGATCATCGACGCCGCGATGGAAAACGGTATCCCCGTGACAAACCACTGGGAGGAGGAATAGCGAATCGATGGGCTGCGGTGATTGGTAAATGACGAATGACGAAATCCGAATGACGAAAGAAGTGATGATTGCTGAGTGCTGAATGATGAGTTTCGAGCGGGAGCGCGCGGGCCCTTCCTCAATTCATCAATCATCACTCAGCATTCATCACTTCCCCTTTCCGTGCCCTCTGTGTCTCCGTGGTAAATCCCCCGCTTCGACATTCGGATTTCGTCATTCGGGCTTCCTCTCCCACCCTGCCCCGCCCAGGCGGACACTTATTGCTCCCACTCGCACACGAACGCGAAGTGGTTCGCTCCGTTGATGTCGTCCCAACGAATCGTCGCCTGGCCGGATTGAACGACCGCTTCCAAGAACGCCGCGTCCGAGTCGCCGCCGCCATTGTCCGGCTGATTCGCCGACCAATTCGTGAATGAAGTCGGCAACAGTGGCGTCCCGTCGACCCACCGCCACTCCCCTTCCTTGGCTTCGTCGGTCAGGCCGAGCCAGGTGATGCCGCGTTCCTCTTTCCCCTTGGCGCTGGCCACGATCAATTGCGCGACCCTCTGGTTCTCGTCCGCGTTGTCGATGATCACCAGATTGCCGCCGATCTCTTCGCAGAACTGTGCCGCCTGCTTCCAGGTCACCCCCGAACGGTAGACCTTGTACCAGTGACCGCCGATCGGTACCGCGTCCAGCGGATGCCGCGGCACGAAGGCCAGCGCCGACGCCTTGCGTTGCTGGGCGGCCGCTTGCCGCCGTTGGCCGATCGTGGCCTTGGGCTTGCCGGTCGAAGCGATCAGCGCGCGGCGATACCAACTGGCCGCGCGCTCCATCGCCAGGTACTTCACCGGCACCTCGCCTTTTTCGAACAACCCCCACCAGCGATCTCCCTGGGCCGCCAGCTCGTCGGCCGAGTGCGACTTCGCCGTCTCGCCGTCGGCAATCGCCGCCAGGGTTGCATCTTCACCAGCTTGCAACGCCTTGGCCGCCGCCGACCAGTCATGGCGCGCCAGCGCCAGGTAGCGCCCCACGGCCCGGTTCGCCTCGACGTCTTTCTTGTCCGCGCTCAACTTCTCTTGCGCCGCGCGGTTGGCCGCGGCCAGTTGTTGATAAAGCCGCAATTCAATGCCGCGAGCCTTCAGCTCTTTGGCGATGTCCGACGTCACCGGCTTGGCCATATTCGCCGCCGCCGTCTGAATCTCGACCGCCAAGTCCCATTCTTCCAGTGCTGCGGCCCGATCGATCTGCCGCAGGCTTTCTTCGAGCAATGCCTTCTTTTCGTTGGCGCTTTTGGCCGCTTTGAACGTCTCGCCGATCACGTTGGCGAACACCGTGCGCGAGTCGATGTTGAACGAACGGACCAGATCGGTCACCGCGTGACAGGCCAGGTTCAAATCTCCTGCTTGCGCCGCCGACAGGGCCGCTTGTTCCAGCAGCGCGTACCGCCGCGCCGGTTCGGCGTGAGCTTCAGCCGAGCGCTGCCACAGCAGTTGCGCGACTTGCTGCCGATTCTTGTTGGTGGCCATTTCGCCCACGATCTGCTCGGCTGCCTGAGCCGCGGCTTCGGTCGGTGGCGCAGGCAAGCGCTGCCACCCGCGCGGCGTGACTTCGAGCGCGTGGATGCGGAAGCCGCTGACTTGGGTACACCACAGGGCAAAGCTCCGCGGACTGGTCCCCTCGAACTGCGAGAAGGGGCCATACTCGTACGGCGGGCGCTCCCAGCGGACGATCTCGCGGCCGTCGAGCGACAGGGTCGCCTCGGTCGCGCTGACGGAGCAGACCAGGGTGTGCAAACGCCACGGCGTAAGCGCCCAGGCTTTGGCATACGGCTTGTTGGCCCCGTAAATGTCGGTGGCCCCGCCATGATCTGCCGACACGGCGGCGCGCGAGCTGCCGAACGGCATGCCGAGGAATAGTTCCTGGAAGCTGCCAATCCGTT
The DNA here is from genome assembly GCA_018242585.1 of Planctomycetota bacterium. Classification (NCBI taxonomy): domain Bacteria; kingdom Pseudomonadati; phylum Planctomycetota; species Planctomycetota bacterium. Next base: position 88,313 of record JAFEBQ010000024.1, on the reverse strand, counting down.
CGACTACTGCGGTCAGTGTGTATTCCGCCGGATGATTCGTCTCGATGCCAACCAGCGACGTCGTGCGGCCGTCGTTGGGCTCGATCAGCAAATCCCCTTTGTCGCGACGAGCGACGCCGGTCGTGACGTCGCGCTTGGGATCGAACAACGCCAGCAGGTCGAATCGCCCATAGGCGGGTAGTTCCACCTTCGGCGGCGCGATTTCAAGCTTGGCGAAACGGATGTCAGAGGTCGAACCTTGACAACCGAGCACCAAATCTCCCGGCTCGCCGACGGCGATATGCCCAGGCAATTGCAGCGTGTCGGGGTTCCCTTGCCAATCGATGGCCGGCACGCCGTTGGCGGCGACAAAGAAGCGTCCCTTCCGCACCGCGCACGCCAGGACGACCCGCCCCGCGTCGGCCGCGGCCACCGGCACGCTGCGCGCGAACTGGAACGTCGGCTCGGTCGAATCGATCGAGATTGCCGCCTGGGGCGAACGCCTGGTGTAGTTGACGGCAGTCCCTCGCCCCTGCACGTTCAGCCCCACACGCACGAGCGTCTGGGCCAGCGGCCCCTCGATCTCGGCCGTCAGGTCATATTCGTCGGGCGGCGCGTAGGGTACCGCGATTTTGTAATGCCCGTCGGTCGATTTGCGATGGACCAGCACGCTGCCATCCATCGCCCAGTTCCCCTCCACCGGCTTGGCGGCCATCAGCTTGAGCAGGTCGACCGGCTCGGTCAGCGGCGCTGGCTTACGCTTGGCGTCGGTCGTCGTGGGAGTTGGAGGCGCAGACGTGGCCTGTGCGTTTTCTTTCGGCGGCTCAGGCGTGACGGCCGGCGCTGTGCTGGCCACCATCGTCGGCGCCGGTGGTGTCGTAGACGATGGCAAACCCTGCGGCGGGGGCGGCTTGGGCGGACCTTGTTTGCTCGGTGGTTTGCCTTCGTTGTTCGTCGGTGGCGGCGGCGTGGGCTTGTCGGCGGGATTGGCCGCCGGTTCATTCGGTGCCAGTTGCGGAATCACGAACGGCCGGTCGTTCGGGTCGTCGACCTTCGCGGCTTGCTGCTGAGCGTCACCGCGCGGCCAAAGTGCGTACGCGCCGATCGCCAGCAGCAACACCGCAGCCGCCCCGGCACTGGCATAGATCGGTAAACGACTACGTGTCGCCGGCGCAACGACCGCGGCGTTGCTCGGCTCAATCGCCTTGGCCGTGGCCAGCGCGCGCCCGGTCGGCGCATGTGGTGGCGGCGAAGCCGACGCTGTTGGCACGACGCTGGGCGACGAGTTCGACGGCGGCGGCTTGACATTCGACGCCGAGCCGGAGCCAATGCCCGACTTCAAAAAGCTTTGCAGCTCGTCCCCTTCGAGCGCTTCGCTCAGCATAATCACCGACGAAGCTTCGTCGTTCTTGCCGGCTAGCAGTCCTTCGATCGCCTTGGCCACGTCGTTCATCGAGGCGGGACGGTCCTCGGGGCGCTTGGCCAGCATCCGCTGGCACAACTGGTCGAGCCGCTCGGACGCTTCGGGTCGCAGCGTCCGCAGCGACGGAACCGGCTGCTCGCGATGGGCCAGAATCTTCTGCAAGATCGTGTCGGCCTGGTACGGCACCTTGTTCGTAATCAGCCGATAGAGCGTACACCCCAGGCTGTAGATGTCGGAGCGGTGATCGGCCGAGCGGGTGTCGTGCGCTTGCTCGGGAGACATGTAATCGACCGTCCCCATCACCTGGCCGCTCATGGTCAATCCAGCGCCGTCGTCCACGTGCCCCAGCCCGTTTTGCAGCCGAGCCAGCCCCAGGTCCAGAATCTTTACGCCCCCCTTGCGGTCGATCAGGATATTGCCCGGCTTGATGTCCCGGTGGATAATCCCCTGGTCGTGGGCGTATTGCAGGCCGCGGGCCGCCTGCATCACGCAATTCATCGCCTGCTCGATCGACAGGGGGCCATGCTTCGACAGCACCGACGACAGATCACTTCCGTCGACGAACTCCATCACCAGGTAGTGCAGCCCGTGGGCTTCGCTGGCGTCGAACGCGGTGACGATGTTCGGGTGCGAAAGCCGGGCCGCCAGCTCGACTTCCTGGTAGAAACGCTTGACGACGCCGGGCGATTTGGTGGCCTCGGTCGGCAAGATTTTGAGCGCGACGGTGCGCTTCATCCGCCGATGCTGGGCCTTGAACACTTGCCCCATGCCGCCAGCGCCGATTTTGTCGAGGATGACGTACTCGCCAAACACCAGCCCCTTGCCACGCCCGCGATAGACGTTCGAGGCCTGGTACTTGGTCAGCTTGCCCAGGCGGACTAGCTCCTTGGCGATGGGCTCGGCGTCGGCGTTCAACTTGGTCGCGTCGAGCGCGTCGCGAACGGTGCTCAGCTCGGCAGCCGACAAAATGCTGTGCGAGGTCAGGCTGTCAAGAAATTGCTGCGCGTTCATGAACAAAAACCCGTCGGGGTCGAGCGATCGTGCCTGGCAAAATATCCCCACGGCGTGCGCAGTCGAGGCAGGTTAACCTAGACTACTGCCTTACCCAGCGTGGTTCAACCAAATGTCCCACGGCGCGTGTGAAAGCCGCCTGAGCGGCACAGATCGAGTTACGAGAACGCCCAAAAAACGTGCCTCGCGCGTGCAGTGCGTTACGTTTGGAACGACGTGCCGCGAACGATTGCCGCTCATCCGGCACCGTCGTTACACGTGGCCCCGCACCTTCGACACAACCGGCGTGACGCTCGCCGCGGTCGGCTCGGCGCGGCGGGTCGCTACTATTTTCGCTACTAGCCGAGCGTTACGAACATTCGTCGCATGTATCGTGTTAGCCGACTGCTTGCAGAAGGGGCGTTCGGGGGGCCGATAGCCTACTTGTCGCAGTTGATGCGTACAGTTTAACACCCTGGCCGCACGACGCCGTGGATGGTTCGCCGCCCGCGGACGACAAGCGTCACGCACGCCGCTCCCTTTACGACCGACTCACCCAGCGTCACGATCATGCCACGAAAAGCCAGCACGACGTCCGCCCCGCGCACCCGCCGCAAGCCCAGCGCTGCCGTCCAGTCGCCGCTCGAAACTTACTTGCGTGCGATCAATGAGACGGCCCTCTTGACGGCCAAGGACGAGCGCGAGTTGGCGGGCGGCATCGCCCAAGGGGACGCCGCGGCACGCGACCGGATGGTCCGTGCCAACCTGCGACTGGTCGTGAACATCGCCCGCGGCTACACCGGCAAGGGGCTGGGCTTGCAGGACCTGATCGAAGAAGGGAACCTGGGGCTGCTGCGAGCGGTCGAAGGTTTTGACCCGGGCATGGGGACTCGGTTCAGCACCTACGCCAGCTATTGGATCAAGCAATCGATCAAGCGGGCCCTGATCAACACCGGCAAGACGATTCGCATTCCGGCCTACATGGTCGAGTTGCTCAGCAAGTGGCGCCGCGCGAGCAATCGCCTGACCGAAGAGCTGGGCCGCACGCCGACTCCTGAAGAAGTAGCCCGCGTGCTCGGCTTGGCCCGCAAGAAGCTGCCGATCATCAAGAAGGCGATCAGGATTTACAACTCGACGCCGCAAACCGATCAGCCCGAGGCCGGCTGGTCGCTGGGCGAAATGGTGACCGACGAGCGGATGAAGTCGCCCGATGTCGAGATGCTCGACGGTGACAACCTGAGCCAGGTGCTGCGGCTGCTGGAGACGATGGAGCCGCGCGAAGCGACGATCCTGCGGATGCGGTTCGGCCTCGACGACAACGAGCCGCGGACGTTGAAGGAAATCGGCGAGCAATTGGGCCTGACCCGCGAGCGCGTGCGTCAGATCGAAACCGAAGCGTTAGCCCGGCTGGCCGAAGCGCTGGAAGTCTAACGGGCGCATTGGCGGGTATCTCGCACTTGCCTGCCGCCGCGTAGGGTGCTCTGTGAGCACCACATTTTCACGCGCCCCACGTGTCCGGGCCGATGGTGATCGTCGGCGTGCAAATCGCGTTGACGGATGCAGTCGGCTGTCTTCAGGGCCAACGGCCCGGCCCCATACCAGCCCAGGGCAACGCCCTGGGTTAACGTCCACAATTGATCCCAAGGGCTGAAGGCCTGTCCCAATCCTCGCCAACGACAACGCGCGGAAAATGGGACGGGCTTACAGCCCTTAAATGTCGTTGTGAACCGAGACCTGGGGCGATGCCCCAGGCTGGTATGGGGCGCACCTTTGGTGTTTCAGACACGCGATCGCAGAGCGATGCGATTCGGCCCGGAACGCGATGATTTGGTGCTCGCAGAGCACCCTACGAAGAATGAAAAGTCTCTTTCCACAGGCTGGCTTGCGGTGCATAATCAATTGAGGAGTGCCCGCGATGTCAGATCTCTTACAACAAGCTTTCGCCGCAGCCGCTCAGTTGTCACCCGCTGAGCAAGACGTGATCGCTGCGCGCGTGTTGGCCGAAATCGCCGCTGAAAACAGGTTCGATCAGTCGATTGCCGAAACGTCTGATAAGCTAATCGACTTGGCGTCGGAAGCGATTGCCGAACATCGCGCCGGGAAGACCGAGCCACTCGATCCCGAGCGATTATGAAATCGCGCACGACGAGTGAATCTCGGCAGTTGCGAGCCACCATTCGGCGCATCTAAACTGATGCTGGCTATAGGCGTGGCAATTATGCTGCGTGTGCAGCCGAGCGTCTCAAGGGCCAACGGCCCGCTCCATACCAGCCCAGGGCAACGCCCTGGGTAAATGTTTGCGATTGATCCCAAGGGCTGAAAGCCCGACCCAACGCGCAATCGGCAACGCACCAAACATGGGGCGGGCTTACAGCCCTTAATTGATGCTGCGGGCCGAGACCTGGGGCGATGCCCCAGGCTGGTATGGGGCGCACCTTTGGTGCTCGTAGAAGATCAAGGCTACGCTAACCACTCAACGACGACTGTTCCCTTGAACGTCGGAAGCGTAAGAACACCATGATTCGCATCGGCATTGTTGGCTGTGGGCGGATTCTGGCAGCGCATCTGCGCGGGTATCGCTTGCTGCGCGAGGCCGGCGTTGATGACTTCCGCATCACCGCGCTGTGTGCCCGGCGCGAGGAAGACGCGCTCGGCTACGTCCGTCGCGGCCACGGGCCGGCGCAGCGCCCCGCGGTGAGCAACATCCCCGGCGATCCGCTGGCCATCGGCGATGAATACCTGAGCGACTTTCAGCCCGACACGCCGGTCGAGGTCTACACCGATTACCGCCAGATGGTGGCCCGCGCGCCGATCGACGCGGTGAACGACTTCACGACCCACAGCCTGCACCACCAGGTAGCGGCCGCGGCCCTCGACGGCGGCAAGCATCTGTTGTCGCAAAAGCCGCTGGCCGTCAGCATGGCGGCGGCTCGGCAGATGTGCGACCGGGCCGAAGCCGGCGATCGGGTGTTCGGCGTGTTCGAGAACTTTCGCTTCGCGCCGGCCACGCGTCATCTACGCTGGCTGTTCGAGGCCGACCAGGCCGCCGGTTCGTTTTGCGGTGCGCTGCAGATGGTGCTGATGGGCTACGTCGGCGTCTGGTGGGCGCCCCGGCTGATCGTGGCCGAGACTCCCTGGCGGCACGTTCGCGACGAGGGGGGCGGCATCAGCCTGGACCTGGGGGTCCACTTCTTCGACCAGGTCCGCCACGTGGCCGGCGAGATTCGCCACGTCACGGCCCAGACGGCCATCGTCGAACCGCGCCGGGCGATGCTCGACCGGCAAGGGCGCGTGGTCCACGAGATGGATTGCGACGCCGACGACACGGTCTTTGCCTCGTTCGATACCGAGCGGGGCGTCGCGGGCCAGTTGTCGGCCAGTTGGGCCGGCTGCGGCGGCGCGGCGCTGTGGAATATTGACGCGCGGAACACCGACTCAGGGGGCGGCGGGACGATTTATTATGGTTCGCAAGGGCGCGTGACCGGCGATCATGTCGTGTTGGCCGATGGGTCGCACCGCAGCCTGGCCGCGCTCTATCGGCAACATGCCCCCGCCCAGCGGCAAGCCCAAGAATTCCCGTTCGGCCTGGACGACAGTTTCGCCCTGGCCCAGCACGATTGGCTGGACGCGATTCGCCAGCGCCGCGAGCCGTTGACCAGCGGCCGCGAAGGAATGCGCGACCTGGCGGCGGCGTTTGCGTTGATCGAGTCGGCCACGGCCGGCCGCCGCGTGACGCTGGACGAAGTGTTGAGCGGCACGCTACGCGAGTATCAACGCCCGATCGACGCGAGGTTTGGTTTGGCGTGAAATGCTAACCACCGAGGCACGGCGAGGATGTGGGGGCGTTGCGGGGTGGGGGAGTGAAGTTCAAAGACATCTTGCTTTTTGCGAGCCATTCAACTTGATTTGTCTGAGAAAGTCTTCGATTGTCGCGGCAATTTGACTCCCCCACGCCCCCACCCCCCAACACCCCCACCTGACATGCTTCTCAACCATACCGAAATCGAAGATTCCTTTGCCGAAGCGTTTCGGATGCGCTTCACGCGCGTGATCGTTACGGCGCACGACGAGCATTGGCTGACGGCGGCCTTGGCCGCGTTCACCGGCTATGGCACCAGCGTCATCGCTTGTGACGTCGAAGCGGGAGTCGAACGTCGGCTGTCACCGGACGAAACGCCCGACCGGCGACCGGGTGCGGCCGTCTTGATGTTCGGCTTCGCCACCCAGGCGCTGGTCGAAGCCGTGCCGCGCCGCGCGGGGCAATGTCTGATGACCTGCCCGACGACGGCGGTCTACAACGGCCTGCACGACGCCGAAGAACGAATCGCGCTCGGCAAGCACATTCGCTATTTCGGCGATGGTTTTCAGCGCAGTAAGAAGTTGGCTGGCCGCCGCTATTGGCGCGTGCCGGTGATGGACGGCGAGTTCCTAGCCGAGGATTACGTCGGCGTCGGCAAGGGAGTGGCGGGCGGCAATCTGATCATCCAGGCGGCTGCACTTGACGCGGCTTTGTCCTCGGCCCGCCGTGCGGTGGCCTCGCTGGCCGAGATGGCCGGCGTGATCACGCCCTTTCCCGGCGGCGTGGCTCGCAGCGGCAGCAAGGTCGGCTCGCGCTACAAGAAGCTGCGAGCCAGCACGGCCGAGGCCTATTGCCCGACGCTGCGCGGCCAAGTCGAGACGCAGTTGCACCCGGCCGCGAATCACGCCTTGGAAGTGGTGATCGACGGCATCGACGAAGCGGCCGTGGCCCGCGCAATGGCGGCGGCCGTGCGGGCAGCCACGGGGCCGGACGTGGCGAGGATCGGCGCCGGCAACTACGGCGGCAAGCTGGGGAAGTTCCACTTTAAATTGCGCGACGTGCTCGGCGGAGGGGATTAGCCACGGAGACACAGAGGCACGGAGGTTTGCACGGAGGGGAAATGCAGGGAGGCAGAGGAGAGGGGGAATGAGAGAGGAGAGTACAGAAAGTAGAAAGTGGAAGGAGCCACGCTTGTCGGTTTCGTCGCAGGGCCAATGGCCCGCGCGCCACTCCCCATTCATCACTCCTCACTCAGCACTCATCATTTCCTCTTCAAAGTCCCCTCCGTGCAGACCTCCGTGTCTCAGTGCCTCGGTGGCGAAATGACGCCTAGGGCGCCTTCGGCGTGGGGCGTTCAAAGAGTTCGCGGCGGGCGGCGTAGCGGACCAGGAATGAGCCGTCCTTGTCGAAGATTTCGCCGTCGGCGAACGCCCCCTCGGACGTGCGCTGGACTAGGCCCAGCCAGAGCCGATCGGGGAACATGCCCCACAGCGCGCCCTGCGTCGGCGTGAAGCCATCGAATACGGCCGTCCGCCCCAGCGGCGCCACGTGAATCGACGCGGCCGTGAAGCAGAGCATCAGCCAGCCAATCGCCAGCAGCGCCGCGGCATTGCCGAGGCCTTCGACCGGCTTGGAGAATCGGACCCGGACCAGCGACACTCGGTCAGTGATTGCCTTGAGCAGAAACGCCACGCCGGCGAAGATCCCCCACAGGGCCATGAAGTCAGCGTAATAAGCCAGCGACGGCATCATGTCGACCAGGAACCCGGCCGCCCACTCGAAATAGTTCATCGCCAACAGCGCCGCTATCAACAGATTGACCAGCGCGATCAGGTTTCCCCACAGTCCGGCCGGACGCATCAATCCGAACGTGGCAAAGGGGATCAACAGCAGCAGGACGGGATAGATGATGGACATGTTCTTTTCAAAATCCGAATGACGAAACCAGAATGTCGAATACGCAGGGGCGGTCGGTGTTCTAATCCTCAAGTCCCAATGACCAATGACCAAAGCCTTGGTAGCTAATCGAACGACAGATATTTCTCTTCTTGGTCATTGGGATTTAGGCATTGGGGGACTTATCTTAGTCACGTACGGTCTTATTCTTTCTCGGTCAGGGCGCGTTTTAGTTCTGGCAGCGACGTGATGCCTTGGGCCAGCAGCACGATGCCTTCTTCTTGCAGCGTGCGCATGCCGGCTTTCTGTGCCGACTGGCGCAGGTAGTCGACGTGCTTGGCCGGTTCGACCTTGGGCAGATTGGCCAGCGCGGCTCGCATGGCGTCGTTCATGAACAACACCTCGACCAGCCCCGTCACGCCACGGTATCCGGTGCCGCCGCATGATTTGCACTCGGCCTTCTTTTTGCCCGCGGCGTCCGCTTGGGGCGGCCGATAGAATTGGGTCACCTTGTCGGCGGGCAGCCGGAACTGTTGCAGCATCTGCGGCGTGGCGTCGTAGGCCTCGCGGCAATCGGTGCATAGCTTGCGGACCAACCGCTGGTTGACGACCGCGGTCACCGTGCTGCCGACGACCTTGATCGGAATCTTGAGCATCAGCACCTTGAGCAGCGCTTCGCCCACTTCGCGGGCGCGGAGGCCGGCGATGATCATGTGTCCTTCGTTGACCTGCTCGCAGAGCATGCCAAAGACCTTGCCGTCGGTCACCTCGGGAAAGACGATCGCTTCGGGGAACTCGCGGATCGCTTCGACCAGCGCCACGTCGGGCGCGCGACCTTCGGCGGCGTCGTAGGTTTTGGCCTGGACGTTTTCGACTTCCATCTCGCGATTCGAGGCTTCTTCGATGGCCATCACGTTGCGCGTGAAGCGATCGATGGAGGCGGTCGTGGCCGAGATCAACGTGGTCAGTCCGTGCCCCGTGGGGGCCGAGACCAGCACGAGGCCTTGCTTTTCTTGCAGGGCGGCGGTCAGATCCTCGACTTGCTTGGCGGACAGATTCAGGTCGGTGAATCGCGCCTTGCGAGCGGCGCCCGTGTCGATGCGCACAATGGCTCGCTCGCCCGTCTTGGTCCCGCCACTTTGCAGGTTAAGGCGGTACTTGGCCTTTTCATAGACGGCTTCGAACTTGCCGCGCTGCTTGGCCGCCCGTTCCTCCGCCTTCATTCCCGCCACGGACTTGAGCGTGGCCAGCAGCGGGTCAGCCGTTTGCCGGTCGCGCGGGCCGGCGTCGCTCCAGACGCTGTCGATCTGGTAGCGAACCACGGTCCCTTCGCGCGTGAAGTCGAGCATGATCTGGCTGGCACGCTTTTGCAGGGCGTCGATCACCAACAGGCCGGCCTCTTTGAAACCCGGCGAGTCCTTGGCGTTGAGCGACAGTGCCATGTTCTCGGGCTTGGTCGCTTTCGCGGTGGCGTTGAAATCGATCGGCGGCCCGGCGTCCTTGGCCTTCTTGACCGCTTTCTTTTCGACGGTGATCTTGATGCCCAGCCGCTTGAGATGCGGCGCCAGCACAAAGCGGACGTGTTCCGGCGTGAGTACCTTCTCGTGATCGCCGACGGTGGAGTTGCGACGAAACACGTACAAGCCCACAGGCGCGAGCCAGGCCCCCAGCAACACCGGCAGCGTGAGCATGATGCTTGAATCGAGGAGCCAAACGACAACCAGCGCCCCCATGAACGACGCGACCAGGATCGTGTTCCAGCGGTAGTACGCCCCTTCCAACTGCTGGGCGTCGCGATTCACCCAATCGGTCGTGGCGATCCAACCCAGGAAGACCAGCCAGCAGAGCCCCAGGCGAATGGGGCTCAGATAGCCCCCCTTGCCGCGCTGAAACGCGGTCGGCTGTTGCAGATTGGTCAGCCGGTCCAAGTCCTTGGGCCAGCCGTCGCTGGGTGCGTCGGCCGTCGCGCCGGGCGCGGTACTGCCCGGCGTGGCAGGGTTCTGGGCCGTGGCCCACGTAGTGAACAGGGCGCAGAATGCGAGCGCCCCCAACATGGCGATGCACCGACAACGCGACATTTACAGAATTCCCGGTTGCGAAACATTGATGCCCTTGAGCGCCATTTTCAGCGCTTCGACGTTCGGCGCCACTTCAAAGGCGGTGGCCCGATCGATCAGTTGCCGGTCAACCAAATCCTTGAGGCTCATCGTGAAGTCCTGCATGCCTTCCTTCTCGCACATGCGGATCACGTCGGCCAGTTTTTCGTCCTTCTCTTCCAGGATTTGCTTTCGCACCGTGGCGTTGAAGGTCATGATCTCCACGGTCGGCACGCGTCCCACCCCTTCCTTGATCGACGGCAACAGCTTCTGCGCGACGATCGCCTTCATGTTCATGGCAATCGCGCTGCGCAGCGACGAGTGCATCGATTGCGGGAACAAGTCGAGAATACGCCCGATCGTGCTGGGCGCGCTGCTGGCGTGAATGGTTCCGAACACCAGGTGCCCCGTCTCGGCCGCGTGAATGGCGGTGAGGAATGTTTCCTCGTCGCGCATTTCACCCACCAGCATGACGTCCGGGTCTTCGCGGACGGCGTGCTTCATGCCGATGCCAAAGTCCTTCACGTCCAGGCCGATCTCGCGCTGGTTGATCAGACACTTGTCCTCGGTGAACACGAATTCGATCGGGTCTTCGAGGGTGAGGATGTGCTTGCTGTAGTTCTTATTGACCCAGTTGAGCATCGACGCGATCGTCGTGCTTTTGCCCGAGCCGGTCACGCCCGCCAGCAGCACCATCCCTTGGCTGTATTTGCAAAGATCGACCATCACCGGCGGCAGGTTTAGCCCTTCGAAGTCGGGAATCCACTGATTCACGCGGCGAGCCACCATGCCAACGTGACCCAACTGTTGCAGCAAGTTCACGCGGAATCGCCACGGCGTGCCGTCGACTTCGATGCTATAGGCGAAGTCGGCGCCGCCGCTCTCTTCGTAGATTTTGCGATTGCGCTCGCTCAACAGCGGCAGGCACAGGCGGACCATTTCGGCGTCGTCGATCGGGTCGCGGTTCAGCGGCCGCAAGGTGCCATTCACGCGCACGATCGGCTGGCGGCCGACCTTCAGGTGCAAGTCGCTCCCCTTCAGCTTGACCAGCGCGCGGAACAGCTTGTCGATCTCGAGTTCTTCTTTTTTGGCGACGAACTTGGCCGCCAGCGCGTCGATCGAGGGGGCGGCCATCGGATCCTTATTGGTATCAGTCGCGTCTTGTTTCATGATCGATCGTCCTTTGAAAATCCGTTCACCGTCAACCGGCGCTAAATACCTTGACTATCGGCGCAAGTCGGCATGTCGATCGGCGCTAGGCGGCGTGTCCCTCGACGAGCCCGCGAACCGGAATCCCTCGCGCCGCCATGATCTGTTTCGTCTCGCGAATCGTGTATTGTCCAAAATGGAAAATGCCCGCCGCCAGCGCGGCGTCGGCTTTACCCAACAGGATGGCGTCGGCCAGGTGTTCCGGCCGCCCTGCGCCGCCGCTGGCCACGACCGGAATCGACACGGCCGAGCTGACCGCGGCCGTCAGCTCTAGATCGTAGCCGTTCTTGGTGCCGTCGGCATCCACGCTGGTCAGGGCGATTTCCCCGGCTCCCAGCTCCTCGACCCGGCGGGCCCAGGCCACGGCTTCGAGCCCGGTGCCGATCCGCCCCCCGTTAATATGCACTTCACAGATCGTTTGCCCGTCCCGGACCACGCGCTTGGGGTCGATGTTCACCACGGTGGCGCAACTGCCGAACTTCTTGGCCACGGCCGAGATCAGTTCGGGGGTGCGGACGGCGGCGGAGTTGATGCTGACCTTCTCGGCCCCGGCGGTAATTAGGGCGGTGGCGTCTTCGAGGGTGCGGATGCCGCCGCCGACGGTAAACGGCATGAAGATCGTCTCGGAGACCCGGCGGACCACGTCGAGCATGATCGCCCGACCTTCGTGGCTGGCCGTGATGTCCAGAAAGACCAGCTCGTCGGCCCCTTCGGCTTCGTAGCGGGCCGCGACCGCGACCGGGTCTCCGGCGTCGCGCAGCTCGACGAACTTGGTCCCTTTGACCACGCGGCCGGCATTCACGTCCAAGCAGGGGATAATACGTTTGGCCAACATGGCGAGCGGCGCGACTCCCCGAAGAAACGGACGAGAACTTGCGATGACGATGAGAACCTGCGAAGTCGACGAGACGGAGTTGCCCGCTGGCTTGGCGGCGCGACCGAAGCCAGGGACGCAAAGTCCGCGGGAGATTCCACTTTAAGCACGCGGAAACACGGGGTCAACCATGCGGTTTTGAGGGGACGACACGGCGATTTTGCCTGAGAGCGGGTCGTGTATTCGCCTAGGGTGCTCTGCGAACACGCGCCGGGTGTCGATCGATGATGGGCAAGGCGTTTCGTCGGGCCGCGTGAAAATAAGGCGCTCACAGAGCACCCTGCCAAGCCGTCAGCGATCGCGCCAACACAGACTCCCGCGTTGTTCACTTCGCCCGGACGCGCCAATAGATCATCGCGCCGATCAGCGCTGCCGTGACCGCAACGGCGGCGACAATGAGCCAGACAATGCGAACCAAGAAATACAGGCCGTGAATAGGCACATCGCCCCGCGTCATGCTACCGACGGTCAATCGACTGGGCGGCAAAAACTCAAACTGTCGCGGCCCCATTTTCAATCATCCGCGGCGGCTAACTTCGTGACACTTGGCACAAACTCGCCGTACTGTTGGGTACGCTACCGCTGGGTGAGAGCGGGCGCTTCGCCCCATGTCGCATGACACTTCTGTAACGATTACCCCGGCCTTTGCCGTTGCGGCAAGCCGGAAACGCCTGCGGATTTCACCACCTGGGGCGCAACGCGCATTAGATTTTGAATGCGTCGGGAGCCGTGGTGATTGGCGTCGGCCAGGTTCCAGGGGGGGAGATCGCCGGCCTCGCATCGGCAGGTGGCCGAGGTTAATGATCCCGTGAACCAATCTGGCTTGCCAATACCGGACACCTATATAATAAGTAGTGTCTGGCACGCCGACGTCAGTTGCATCGCTCGCCCAAATGTCTAGTGCCCAGTGATGGGCGGAGGAAAGAGACCATGCGTTACATCAGTGCCGCGGTCATTGCGTTGCTCGTGGCCGCTTCGGCCAATGCCGCTCCTTACGGGAACAGCGCCCATGACAAGGTGTTGAACGATCTGAACCAGAACGTGGGTCGTCGTTCGATGCGCGCCTATTCGTACGCTCCTGCTCAGCAGGTTGCTCCGGCCACCAAGGTCGAACGCGCCCCGGCTGTGAAGAACAGCCCGGCTCCGGCAACAAACAACTCGACGTCGGTCGCGCCGCGTAGCACTCGCAGCTACTCGTACATGCCGAGCCGCACGTTAGGCGCTCGCGGCAATGTATCAACGGGCCACCTGCGTGCCGACACCAAGGCGCTGCTCCGCTTCTAAGCGAAACGCTTCGCGACTCACTACGCAGCGCAAGACCGCAAACGCCAAGAGCCGGTCCCGACCAGGGGCCGGCTCTTTTTTTGCGCCGCGCGGATGAACCACGGAGCCAGAGAGAATGACGAATGACGGAGGAAAAACGCCAGCGCCATCAACGATGAACACCCCTCCCTCTCAGGGAGGGGCAAGAGGGAGGGTAAAAGCGCTCAAGACCAACAAGGTTTGCGATCAGTGTGCTTCCGCTTTGCGCGACACCACTCGGCCTACAACGCATTTACCCGCTCACTTCGTTCGCGACCTCTCCCTTAAAGGGAGAGGTGTAAATTGCGTTTCTTCGTCATGCGTGCTTAGGGTTTTGCCGCTTATCGTCCCCGCCGCGGCTGGTTCATCGACAATTGCCGCCCGATGATCGGCATGTTCTTCAGCGGCGCCGTGTCTTCGCTCACCATCGCCGCTTGCGGCGTTTTCAGGTGGGCGATCCAGCCTTGTTCCAACTCGACCAAGCTTGCCAGCCCGTACACTTCGCGGGCCGCGGTGTCATAGCCCGAGCGGCAGGCGACTTCGATGAAGGCCACGAACTTGTCGGCCGAATGACGCTCGACCAGGTAGCGCGCCAGCGACGCGCTCTGGCCATAGAAGGCCGCTTGCCGGTGCGGCTGGGGATACTCTTCCAGGGCGAACAACTCGGCCAGCCGGAACGCGGTCCCGTTGCGGCGCGAGTCGTGCAAGTCCGCGTTGTGCGCTTTCTGCTTCTCGCGCGAGTCGGCCAGCACCGCCATTCCCTCGTCGGCCCAGCGCGGCAACGGCGATTGGATGAACCGATCGGCCACGACCACGTGAGTCATCTCGTGGGCCAGCGCGTCTTGATAGCCTTCGGGATGATCGGCCCGCAGGTCGATCCGCCGCGTGATCAGTTGTCCCTTGTCGAACTCGACCAGCGATGAACCGGCGGTCTGTTGGCCGGGGCCGACTTCGCGCAGATAGCTGGCCGCAGTCGGGTGGACATAGACCAGGCAGCGCGGCGTCCAGCGTTCACGCTCGGCTTGCTGCTCGACGGTCGTCCCCAGCCACTTGGTGTCGAGGTGTTTGCGCAGTTCTTCGCACGAATGGGCCAGTTGACGGACTTCGTCAGCCGTGGCCCGAGCACAGAGCTTGAAGTTCTCGGTCTCCAGGAACTGCCAGCCGGCGTCGCGCCACTCGCGACCAGCGCAGCAAGGGCACTCGGCACCATACGCCAAGGTGGGCCGCTGGAGCGCGGCAGCCTGCAGCATCGCCACACCCAAAACAATCGCCGCGAAAGGCTGAAAGGGCATCATCATCACCATCACCGCCAGGAAAAAGTCGAAGCTCAGCAGGGTTTCGCTCGGCGTGAAAACGACGAGCCAACTTCTCCCTATTCAACTGGCGTGCCGCGGGCGAGGCGACTTGCCGGCGGCGGTTGGCGATCGGGCGCAAGTGCAAAACTTACAACGAGTTGGCCCGCCTAAGATTTTCGCCGACGCGAGGCGCGAAGCCGGCATAATCGGCCCCCGCGGCCGGCCCCTGCCCGGGGTTCAGGCATCGCGTGCCCCATATTTAGGCCGAGTTAGCGTATTTATCGATTCGTTGTACCGTGCCTGTCCGGGCCGTCATTCCCGCGCAGGCGGGAATGACGCCGGGGTGGCACGCCCTCCTGGGGCGTGGGGAGGCAGATACCGACTCCGGGTGTTTATTGGCGCTGCCCCACGCCCTGCGCTGCGCTTGGGACGTGCCACCCAATTGGAACGGCCCCGCGATTGCCACTACCCCTGGTACTCTTCCCGGTCCCGATCCGCGTCGGCCGACTCCCCCACGGCCGAATGGCGTACCACGCGGCAATTGGGCAACGACTCTAGGAACTGTCGCCCGTAGGGGCGCGTGACCATCCGCGAGTCCAGGATCACCACCCGGCCGTGGTCCTGCTTGGTCCGGATCAACCGGCCGAAGCCTTGTTTCAACTTCAGCACCGCCTCGGGCAATTGGTAATCGCGGAACGGGTTGCCGCCACCGGCCCGTAGACGCTCCATCCGCGCCTCGGTCAGCGGCATGTCGGGGACCGCGAACGGCAGCTTGGTGATAATCACCAACTGCAACGCCGAGCCGGGCACGTCGACCCCTTGCCAGAAACTGTCCGTCCCCAGCAGCACGCCCCGCGGGTTCTCCTTGAACCGCTCGATCATCTGCGTGCGTGGAATGCCATCGGCCTGGCTGTAGAGCGCCAGATTCCGCGCGGCCAGCCACGGGGTCAACTCGGTGGCTACCTGGCGCAGCAATTCATAGTTGGTGAACAGCACAAAGGCGTGGCCGTCACTTTCGGCCACGTAGCGCCGCACCATCTCGGGGACCATCCGGTCGTAGGCCAGCCGTTGCTTCACCGGGTCGGGCATGTCGGGCAGCAGCACCAGATCGGCCTGTTGCTGGTAATCGAACGGGCTGCCGAGCGCCAAGGTTTCGGCCTGGGTCAAGCCGATGCGTGATTGCATGAAGTTGAACGACGGCTGCCGGCCGACGCACAACGTGGCGCTGGTCATGATCACCGAAGATACTTTCTCGAACAACTCAGCGCGCAGCGTCGGCCCCACGTCGATCGGCGCGGCTTGCAATCGGAGCCGGCGGCGACGCCCTTCGCTTCGTTCGACCCAATAGACCGCGTCGGCCACTTGCTGCTCGCACCAGGCTTCGACCTCTTCGGCCAGCCCGAGCAGCCGATCGTGCGCCGCCGTGAAGTCCTGCTTCTCTTCCGGCGACGAGACATTATCACCCGACGAGCGCACCACGCGGGCCAGGTTCACCAGCGTCGGCGACAAGCGATTGGCCACCGGCTTGGGTCGCCCCACGCGCCCGTTGGGCAATCGGTCGACCAACTCGTCGATGTCGTCAAAGAATTCGGCCGCGCGCTGCCGACTTTCCGAAACCAGATCGAACGCCTGGCCGAAACGATGGTTGGCAAGCAGCCCCTTGTTCGTCCGATCGTTATAGACGCGATTCAGCAAATGCTCGACGCTCCCCGAGGTGAAGCCCAGCCCCAGGTGGTCGCTGGCGACAGCTTCCAAGGTGTGGGCCTCGTCGAAGACGACGATGTCGTAATCGGGCAGAATACTCGCCCCCGAGCGGCGCAGCGCCAGATCGCTGAAGAACAGGGCGTGGTTCACGACCAGGATTTGCGCGTTCTGAGCCCGGCGGCGCGCCTGGTAGTAAAAGCATTCATTGTTCGTCGGGCACTGCCGCCCCATGCAGTTGCCGTGGTCGCTTTCGACTTCTTCCCAGACCGACGGCAACGGGCGGAAGTCCAAATCGGCCAGCGAACCGTCGCCGGTCGTCTCGGCCCACCGCTGCAAGTAGCGCAACTGGTCGAACTCTTCGGCCGAACCGAGCAGTGAATCGGCCCGCTTCATGGCGTTCTTCAGTCGGCGGCGACTCAGGTAGTTGTGCCGCCCTTTGACCAGCACCGCGGTGAACTCCAACGGGATCACCGCCCGCAGTAGCGGCAGATCCTTGCCGAGCAGTTGTTCCTGCAGGCTAATCGTGTGGGTGCTGATCACCACGCGGCGCGGCTTCTCGCCCGACTCACGCCCTTCTTGCGCGGCCGTCAGAATTGCGGGGACGAGGTAGGCGAAACTTTTGCCGACGCCGGTGCCCGCTTCGACCAGCAGGTGTCGCCGCTCGGCGATCGCCGACGCGACGGCCTCGGCCATGGCCAATTGCTCGTCGCGGCGTTCATAGTTCGACAGCCGCTGAGCGATGCGACCCTGGGGGCCCAAGATTTCGGCGCATGACAACATTTGCTCAACCTATCACGATCGGGCTGGGACGGGTAGCCGAGCGGCGCGACAGCTCGGTGGTGGGGCAGTTTGCTGAAGCGGGGTGGCGGGGTCAGAACGAAGTGATGGCCCCGAACCGTAACCACGGGGCCATCGCTGCGCTCTGACCCCGCCACCCAACGTCGTAGATGCAAACTGTCCCACGACCCGTTGCCTGAGCGCTTTGCAAACTCACGGCGATTCGATCATGCTGATGCCGTCAGGCCACCGCCGAGCGAGCGCCACCCGCGAGTTGCACCATGCCGATCGAGTTTGTCTGTCCGCAATGTCAGAAGCTGCTGCGCGTACCCGATCAGTCGGCCGGTCAGCAGGCCAAGTGCCCGTCGTGTGGTGGGGTCACCACGATTCCCAGCGCGTCCCCCGCGGCGCCCCCTTCGCCGTCGTTCGCGACCACGAACGTCCCGCCGCCGATGCCGAACTTTGGGCCGCCGCCGGCGGGGACGTTCGACCCGGGTAATCCTTACGCCGCGCCGGCCAGCAACGCCGGTACCGCGTCGACCGTCTTGCCTCGCATTGCTCGCGACCGTGTGCAAGCGCCGGCGATCGCCATGATCGTCGTGGCCAGTATTAGTGCCGTGTTGTATGTGATCTTTACGATTGCGGTGCTGGTCGTTGCGCTGGGTGGGATCAATCAGCAGCAGCCCGAAGCGGTCTTCAACTTTGTCGTCGTGGCGCTCTACGGTTGGGGGCTGATCTTGTCGATCGTCGTCATTGTTGGCGCCAACAAGATGCGGAAACTCGAAAGCTACACCATGGCGATGACCGCCACGATTCTGTTGATGATTCCGTGCAACTACCCGTGCTGCGTCCTGGGGCTGCCGTTCGGCATCTGGTCGCTGGTCGTGCTGCTCGATGACAACGTCCGTCGCTCGTTCCAGAGTTGAAGTGCGCACACGGGCCGGGGGCCTTGGTCGAAGGTGGCGAACATGGATCGCGCGAACCCAGTCACATTCGCCCCGGAAAGATCGCCGAACCGACGGCTTGGTCCGATGCTAACTCGCCACGCGCGGCAGTTCGCGATTGTGTTGGCCGCGCTGTTCGGTTTTGTCTCTGCGGCGCGCGCCGGCGGCGGGCCCGAGAATGTCCTGTTGGTCGTCAACACCCGCAGTTGGGCGTCGATCAGTGTGGCGAATCATTTCATCCGCTTGCGCCAGTTGGCGCCGGCGAACGTGCTGTACTTGGATTATGCCGGGCCGATCGATCAGGTTTCGGCCGACCAGTTCCTGACACTGATTCTGCGGCCGGCCATGCGCGCAATCGACGAGCGCCGCCTGGCTGGGCAGATCGACTACCTCGTCTATTCCAGCGATTTTCCCTGGGCTGTTGATTTCAGCGGCCCCCTGGCGGGCGCGAATCTGCCCATCCAGTGGCGTCCCGTCGGCTCATTGACCGGGCTTTCCTATTTCGCGCCGACGTTGAGCGCGGGGGACATCGACTTTCTCTCGCCAGCCGCCAATCAATACTGCCCGCCGGTCAAACAATTCGACGAAGTCCCCGACACGCGCGCCTTTCGCAGTTGGTACGGCTGGGGGCGCGACGGCGCGCGGCTGGAAGCGGGTGGCCGACGATACCTGCTGTCGACCATGCTGGCCGTCACCAGCGGCCGCGGACTATCGGTGACCGAAGCGATCGACAGCTTGCGCCAAAGCGCCGCCGCCGACGGTTCGCACCCGCGGGGAACCGTTTACTTCACGCTCGATGGCGATGTGCGCACGCGCACGCGCCAGCCGACCATGGCGGCGGCCGCGGGTGCGCTTGCCAAGTTGGCCTTGCGCGCCGAGGTGGTCAGCACGCCGTTGCCGCGCGGCAAGCCCGACGTTGTGGGCTTGACCATGGGGGCGGCCGACTTCAACTGGCAGGAGTCAGGCTCGAAGTTCCTGCCCGGCGCTATCGGCGACAACCTGACCAGTTGCGGCGGCATGTTCCGTTATGGCGACGCCCAGACGCCACTGACCAACTTGTTGCGCGGCGGAGCCGCCGGCGCCAGCGGCACCGTCGTCGAGCCTTACGCCCTGCAAGCCAAGTTTCCGTTGCCGTTTGTCCACGTCCACTACGCCCGCGGGTGTTCGCTGGCCGAGGCGTTCTATCAATCGGTCGCGTCGCCGTACCAGTTGCTGGTCGTCGGCGATCCCTTGTGCCAGCCCTGGGCCGATCGTGCGCAACTCGCACTGCAAGAGCCGCTGGCCGCGGAATGGCGCGGTGGCGTGCGCCTGACGCCGGCCATCGTCGCCCAAGGACGCGCGCCGATCGACCGCTTTGAGTGGTACCTCGATGGTCAACACCTGGCCACGTCGGCCGGCTTTGAAACGGTCACGGTCAACACGGCCGCGATGTCCGACGGCTATCACGAGCTGCGCCTGGCGGCGAGCGAACTGAGCCCGCTCGAAACGCAGGCGCAAATTGTCATTCCCGGCTGGTTCAACAATCGAGGGCAATCGGTCACGTTGCGTCGCACCGACGTCGGCACGGTGCGCTGGGGCGAGTCGTTACGTCTGGCGCTGGCGTCGCCCGGCGCGGCGCAAATCGTCCTGGTCCATCAATCGCGCCCGATCGCGCGCGTGGCGGGCGAAGCGGGTGAGTTGAACCTTGACCCGTTGGTGTTCGGCATGGGGCCGGTGCGGTTGCAGGCCGTGGCGATCGGACACCTGGCCCCCGATGTGCAGATCGTGTCGAAGCCGCTGGACCTCTATGTCGAACCGATGCCGCCGATTCACGGCCAGGGGATCGACGCCGACGAGCCGCTGTTGCCGGGCTTTGTTCTCGAAACCTCCGACGGGCGGAAGCAGATCATTCATCAAGTGGCGAACGAGCATTGGCTGCGCGAGGCCGGCGCCAAGCCAGGCGAGACGTACACCATCGTGGGATTGATCGAGACGCCCGCGGCCGACGTTCATCAGTTCCAGTTGCGCCACGGGGGCCGGCTGGCCATTTCCGTCGATGGGCAAACGGTCTACGATGCGGAGAGCGAGCCGGACGCGTTGCGGATGGCGCCGGTCAACCTGGCACGCGGCCGGCACCAGGTGCGCCTGGTCGGCAAGGCCGGCGCGCCGGCGCGGCTGGAGCTAGCCTTTGGCGCGGCGGGCATCCGACCGTTGAACGGCCTGTGGCTGCGCCACTTCGCCTCGGCCGAACCTCCCAAGCCAGCAACCGTTCCTCAAGCAGAAACCAAAACGAAGTGACACTCCACCCTCAGCCCCCGGTCAATGACCGGGGGCACGGTGCGCCGCCGCGTAACACGAATTGATATGTCGACAAACGACGCCAACGACTACGAAGACCTCCCGATTCGCCACGAAGACTTCATGGCCCAGGCCATTGCGCAAGCCAAGCGCGCCGCGACCGAGCAAGAGGTGCCGGTCGGCGCGGTGATTGTCCACGGCGGACAAGTGATCGCGGCCGCCTATAACCAGCGCGAGACGTTGCGCGATCCGACGGCCCACGCCGAGATGATCGCGATCACGCAAGCGGCCAGCGGCCTGAACGATTGGCGCTTGGAAGATTGTCTGTTGTACGTCACGCTCGAACCCTGCCCCATGTGCGCCGGCGCGATCATCCAGGCCCGCATCCCTTGGGTCATTTACGGCGCGACCGATCCCAAGGCCGGCGCGGTCCAGTCGCTGTACAAGCTGCTGAACGACCCGCGACTCAATCACCGTTGCCAGGTGGTCGGGGGCGTGATGGCCGAAGCCTGCGGCGAGCTGCTGACCCAGTTCTTCCGCCAGCAACGAGCGATGGGGAAGAAGTGAGGTGGCTGTATTCCCAGTTGTGCTTCCTATCTGAAAGCGGCGAGTATCAGCCTTCTCCCCTTGCGGGAGAAGGTGGCCCGAAGGGCCGGATGAGGGGTAATGAAGTTGCCTGTCGCGCAAGCCTGAGGCGCACCCCTCACCCGGTTCGCTACGCGAACCACCCTCTCCCACAAGGGGCGAGGGTTGAAGAGGTTCGCTACGCTCACGAGGCAGAAGTCGCCGTCGAGCGCGCCGTGCGTTGTCCGAGCGATTCGCTCGGCGACAAGGCTTGATTCCCCAGCGCCGACGTGCGAGTTTGCAGGTCGATCAACTCCTCGCGCCACACGCGCACCGCGCGCAAGCGCTCTTCTAGGTCGGCGAACAGCCCGGCGGTCAGTTCTGGTCGAGCCCAGCGGCGCTCGGCTTGTTTCAACTCGGCCGACAAGCCGCGCCGCAGCCGGCCCGTGAACAGCCAGAGCAACAACCCACACCAGATCAACAGCGCGAACGCGGTTCCCCAGTAGAAGTCGGTCCCCAGCAGCGGCGCTGCCTGCTCCGAGCGGCCGAACTCGACGGCCAGCCAGGAATCGTAAAAGAAGTTCCGCCCCCAGCGAAAGAAAAGCCCGCCTAGGACGACCAGCAGCAACAGTTCGTATCTGAGCCGCGTGAACCAGCCGGTGTGCCGTTGTGCCAGCCCAGCGACCAACTCCTGCACGTCGTTGGCCACGCGCGCGGCGAAGCGCCCGACCATCTGCGATGTCTGCCCGCTGATCACCGTGCCGTGCGTGCCAGTGCGCGGCAGTTGCGCCTCGGCCGCGTAGCCATCGACAATCACGGCGCCGGTTCGCAAGGTTTCTTCATCGACCAGTGTCAGCGCCGCATCCCCCATTGGCAACTCGGCCTCGCCCGCCGACCAGCGGTTGCGCAGCCGTCGGGCCCCTTCCATCGCTCCCCAGATCGCCACCTGGGCGGTCGAGCGCATCTTTAGCAGCATCAGGCTGCTCAACAACCCGCCCAGGCCGAGATAAAGACGCAGCAATCCCGAGAACGGGCTCAGTCCCCACGCGCCGGTCACTTCGGCCAGAATGCGATTCTCCCAAGCGCGTCGATGCCGCGTTAAACCAGCGGCCGAGCGCTCGGCCAGTTGCGTCGCCACACGCGTGCGCTGTTCGACGATGGCCGATTCAAGCTGTTCAAGCTGCGGCAAACCAGCGTCAACGCGCGCGCGGCACGCGGCCAGCGACTCGTCGAGCAAGTCCAACAGATTGGCCCGGCGAATCCTCAGCCGTGCCGTGCCCGCCAGTTGCCGCGCCAGCCATTGGACCAGCCGGCCAAACTCGCCGCGCGGCGCGAGCCCTTGTTGCTGATCGCGCAAGGCCGCGGGACCGTCGACAAGGAACATCTCGCCCGCGGCGAACTCGTCGCCCAGCGCGCGCCGCCAGTCGTCGCGAATGTCGCTGTCGGTGTCGGCGTGCGTCTGCACAAACACCAGCCGGACGCCGCTGGCCGCTTCGGCCAGTTCGTCGGCCACACGCGCGCTGCGATATTTCTGCTGCGTGGTGGTAACCAACAGCACGTCGCATTGAGGGATCAACCGGCGCAACTGCGCCAAGTTGCTCGACGCCGATGCGGGATCTTCGCTGGTATCGGGGTCGGGACAATCGAGCAGCACATAGTCGGCCAGCGTCGGGCTGTCGGCTTCGACATGACGCACGCTCGTGGGATCGATGCCCAGCCACTCGGGCTTGAACCCCGGCCGAGTAACGAGCACCGGTTGGCGCGTGGTCGGTCGTTCGCGCCCCGCGGTCGTCACCTCGGCGCCGACCAGCGCGTTGACGAGCGTGCTCTTGCCGGTGCCCGTGCCGCCGAGCGTGGCCACGACCAGCGGCGCTTCGATCCTCAGTCGCACTTGCTCGGCGCGCGCTTGCAGCCGATCGACTAGTGCTGCCGCCGCGCGCGCCGGCGGCCAATCGGGGGCGCGGTCGCTCCAGGCGCGCAGCTGGGCCAGCAAAGCGTCGATTTCGGCCAACAATTGCAGGCGGCTTAGTTCGTGGCTGGGCATCGCCAGGGCTCGTGACAGCAGGGGAAACCGGCGTAAAAGCGTTTAAGCGGCCGGTTCCCGCCAGTATAATGGGACCACGCCCGACGAGATACGTGCCGCGTGCCCGATACGCGGCAAGGTCACGCGGGCCCCACCCCAGGCGGCCGCCGGCGCGTGCGACGCCGATCGCTGCTCCTGCCCCGGCCGGTAGTTTCCCTGCTTGCCTTTGAGGTCTGCTCGGCATGAATCGTTGTCGAATCATTGTGACCGTGGCGGCCTTGCTCATGGCGCTGGGCGCACGACCGACCGGCGCGGCCACGCCCGACCAGCCCGACGCCGCCGGTGTCGCTTACTTCGAGCAGCATGTGCGGCCGATCTTGGTGGCGCATTGCTACGAGTGCCACTCGGCTTCGTCCAAGATCGTGCAAGGAGGCCTGCTGCTCGACAGTCGCCCCGGTTGGGAAAAAGGTGGCGACTCGGGCGCGGTGCTGGTGCGTGGCAAGCCGGAGCAGAGCTTGCTGGTCCGCGCGGTCGAGTATCACGAGAACCAAGACGTGCAGATGCCGCCGAAGGGGAAGCTGGCCGAGCGCGAGATCGCGGCCATCGCTGAATGGGTGCGGCTTGGCGCGCCGGACCCGCGCGCGACGGCCGCCAAGTCGCCGTCAAAGCGGGTGATCGACATCGAAGCCGACCGGAAGCACTGGGCGTTTCAACCCCTGGCGCCGGTCAAACCGCCGGAGCCGAAAGACGCCAGCTGGTGCCGCACGCCGATCGACCGGTTCATTGTGGCGGCTTACGAAGCCAACGGGCTGCGCGGCAATCCGGCGGCCGATCGCCTGACGCTGGTGCGCCGCGCGTATTTCGATTTGCTTGGCCTGCCGCCGTCGCCCGACGCGGTCGAAGCGTTCCTGGCCGACAAGGATCCGCAAGCGTACGAGAAGCTGATTGATCGCTTGCTGGCCGACGAGCATCACGGCGAGCGGTGGGGGCGGCACTGGCTCGACCTGGCCCGCTGGGGTGAAAGCCACGGCTTCGAGCAGGACTACGACCGGCCGTACGCATACAGCTATCGCGACTTTGTGATTCGCGCGCTGAACTCGGACATGCCGTACGATCAGTTCGTGCGCTGGCAGATCGCCGGCGACGAATTGGCGGGGGACGACCCCCAGGCCCTGGCGGCGACGGGCTTCCTTGGCGCCGGCGTCCACGCCACACAGATCACGGCGAACCAGGCCGAGAAAGAGCGCTACGACGAGCTAGACGACGTGGTCCGCACGATCGGCACCTCGATGTTAGGGCTGACCATTGGTTGCGCGCGATGCCACGACCACAAGTACGACCCGATTCCAGTCGGCGATTACTACCGCATGGTGGCCACCTTCGCGACGACGGTGCGATCGAATCAGGATGTGGAAGCCATTAATGAAGAATATGAGGCGGGACGACGCCCGTTCTATTTTCAGGCGAAAGCAACGCACGAGGCCAACGCGGCCTGGCGAAGCCAGCAAGCCTCCCAGCAGCTTGAACAGCTCGCACGTGGGCAAGCCCCTCCCTTCGCCGAGCCGCGCTGGCTGGTGGTCGATCCAGTCGTTGACGACAAGAGTGGCCGATTCAAGAAAGAACCTGATGGCTCGGTGCTGGCCAAGGTTTCGAATACTTTAGGAAACGACACGCGGACGCTGAATGCGACGGTGGATCACGACGGGCTGAGGGCGATTCGGCTCGAGGCGCTATTCGATCCCAGGTTGCCTCGGGGGGGGCCGGGGCTCGGCGTCGATGGCGACTTCCAATTGAATGGACTCAAATTGCAGGTGATCAGCGCCGACGGTAAGCAACGCCGCGATATCAAATTCCAGCATGCGTGGGCCACACAAGAAGAAACTCAATCGCGGGCTTCCGACGCCATTGACGACAAGCCGAATACAGGCTGGCGCGTGAAGAATCGGCCCGGGGTTTCACAGGTGGCGGTGTTCGTCGCCGACGAGCCGTTCGGGTTCGGGCCGGGCACCAAGCTGCAACTGACGCTCACGTTCAATGGCACGGAACCATCGATCGGGCGCGTACGACTGTCAGTCAGCGCCCAAGCCGAGCCCTTGGCCGCCGGCGAAGATGAAATCACTTTGGCCCAGGCGACGGTTTTGCATCAATTCAAAGCCAACGGATTTGACTCGTTGACGCCTACTCAGCGAACGACTCTGGCTGATCTTTACCTCGACATGAGCTCCGAGGGGCAACGACGCTTGGCCGATGTTCGAAGTCTGTTGGCAAGTGCACCGGTTGTACCATCAGAGCGGATGATGATTTGCAGCGAGGGCGTGCCCGCCATTCGCCTGCACACACAGGGGCCCGATTACTACGAAAAGATGCACCTGCTCAAGCGAGGGGAACCGAATCAGAAAGTCGAAGAAAGCCGGTCGGGCTACCTGCAAGTGCTTGTGCGCGCCAGCGATGGCGCTGCCCATTGGCAGCAAGCGCCTCCGGCCGGCAGCAAACTTTCCTACCGCCGCCGCGCCTTGGCCGCCTGGATGACCGATACCGAATATGGCGCTGGCCAGTTGTTGGCCCGAGTGATCGTCAATCGGCTTTGGTATTACCACATGGGCCGCGGGCTGGTCTCGACGCCGAGCGACTTCGGCTTCAACGGCGAACGGCCTTCGCACCCCGAGCTGCTCGACTATCTGGCCAATGAATTGATTCGCAATGGCTGGCGGTTGAAGCCGATCCACCGGTTGATCATGACCAGCAGCGTCTACATGCAGAATGGCGCGACCGATGCCGCGCGATTGAAGGCCGACGTCGATAACCGCTGGTGCTGGTATCGACCGATGCAGCGGTTGGAAGCCGAGTCGATTCGCGACGCCATGCTGGTGGCCAGCGGCCGCTGGGACGCGACCATGTTCGGCCCCAGCGAGCGCGACCCCCTGCAACGCCGCCGCAGCATCTACTTCTTCGTCAAGCGAAGCAAGTTGGTGCCGATGATGGTCCTGTTCGATGGCCCCGACACGTTGCAAGACCTGGCCGTGCGGGGCGAGACCACGATCGCGCCGCAATCGCTGATGTTGTTGAACAGCCCGGCCGTGCGCGGCTTTGCCGAAGGGCTGGCCGATCGGGTGATAAAACCTGCTGGCGAAGATCAGGTGGCCGGCATCGCCAGCGCGTACCAGATCGCCCTTGGCCGGCGTCCCACAGCCGACGAGCAGCAAACGGCGAAAATGTTCCTGGCCGAGCAACTGGCCGACTATCGCGAACAGAAACTCGACAAGGCCGAGCGCGCCGCCTGGGCCGATTTCTGCCAGGCGTTGTTTTGTCTGAACGAGTTTGTATTTGTGAAGTAGCGAGCGCGAAGTTCTGACACCTCTCACTTTAAGGGAGAGGTCGCGAAGCGTAGCGCAGGGGGTGAGGGTAAACGCATTGAGGGCCGATCGACATCGCGCTTAGGTTTGAATGCGCTAAGCGCTGTGCCGTTTGGCCGGCGACGTCTTTACCCTCCCCCCTGCCCCTCCCTGAAAGGGAGGGGTGTTGACGTTTGATTGCGATGAACTTTGTACCGAGGATCAACCTGAGGATCACATGGCGATGAACTTTGCCCAGCCGGCTGGCGATCGTCGGGCCTTCTTGCGCCGCGGCGGCGGCGGGTTCGGCTTGTTGGCGTTGGCCGGCTTGTTGGAAAGCCAGGGATTGTTGAGCCAAGGCGCATTCGCCGCTCGGCCCGACGCGCGGCGGCTGCACCCACTGGCACCCCAGCCGCCCCACTTTCCCGTTAAGGCCAAGAACGTGATCTGGCTGTTCATGAACGGCGGGCCCAGCCAGGTCGACACCTGGGACTACAAACCCGAACTCGACAAACGCGACGGAACCGAACTGGCCGGTTTTGACAACAGCACGGGCTTCTTCACCAACCAGGTTGGCCCGCTAATGAAGTCGCCGTTCAAATTCGAGCGGCGCGGCGAGAGCGGCGCGTGGGTCTCGGAGATCTTTCCGAACCTGGGAGCGCACGTCGACGATATGGCGTTCATCCATTCGTGCTTCACTCAGACGAACAACCACTCGCCGGCTCTGTTCGAGATCAACACCGGCTTCAGCCGCATGGGCTTCCCGTGCGTCGGCTCGTGGGTGACCTACGGCTTGGGGACCGAGAATCAGGACTTGCCCGCGTTCGTGGCCATGTACGACACACTGGGGCGAGGACTTCCCAAAGGGCACGCGCAAAACTGGGGCGCTGGCTTCCTACCGGGCATCTATCAAGGGACGGCGCTCAACGCCCAAGGCGAGCCGATCGACAATCTGACGCGCATGGCGCACATGAACGATGCCGAGCAACGCCGCCAGCTCGACCTGATTGGCAAGCTAAACCGGCAGCACCAGAAAGAAAATGTCGACGAAGCGGCGCTGGCCGCGCGGATCGAGAGCTTTGAACTCGCCTACCGGATGCAGGTCTCGGCGCCGGAAGTATTCGACGTCGAGCGCGAGCCCGAGGCGATTCAAAAGCTGTACGGGCTGGACGACGACAAGTGCAAACACTTTGCCCGCCAGGCGCTGATGGCTCGACGATTGATCGAGCGCGGAGTGCGGTTCGTGCAAATCTATAGCGGCGGCATGGAGAACGAACGAAGCTGGGACGGCCACGTCGACATCGCCGGCAACCACCGCCAGTTCGCCGGCGAGACCGACAAGCCGATCGCGGCCTTGCTCACCGACTTGAAGCAGCGCGGACTGCTCGATTCGACACTGGTGATTTGCTGTGGCGAGTTCGGGCGCTTGCCCGTTTCGCAAAAGTCGGCTAAGCCCGGTCGCGATCACAACCCGCACGCGTTTACCACTTGGTTCGCTGGCGGCGGCGTGAAGCGCGGCATGCACTATGGCGAGACCGACGAGCTAGGTCTGCGGGCGGTCCAGGGGCGCGTCAGCGTCAACGATCTGCACGCCACGATCTTGCATCTGCTGGGGATGGATCACACCCGGCTGACCTACCGGTTCAACGGACGCGACTTCCGGCTGACCGACGTGGCGGGCGAGGTGGTGCGCGAGATTGTCGCGTGAACCGGCCAGTTGTCAGTGGTCCATTGTCCGTTGTAAGCGATTGGCTGGTAATGGGTTCTGGGGGTTGGGTTCGGCGGGCGGTTCGCTGGCGATTTAGCCGCTTTATTACGGAACTTTCGCCGGCTGGCCGACATCTAACCTAGGACCGAGGGGAGGGGGATGCCTCGCCAAACGGCCGAAATGCCGGTAATGGCGCTACTTTTGTCGCTTGCCCGGTGTTTCGACGGGGCGAAATACGTTGCTTTCCTCAGGTTCGTAGTTAGGCTAAGAGGGATGGGCGCTACCGCCCAGGGCGAAGGACTTTGCGCCTTGTTGTGCAGTCGCTGCGCGATCCTTATCGGAACAGATTTCTCAGGCTCTGGTTCGCTGGAGATTGTCACTATGACGTGGCGCGTTCATCGCATGCTGTTGGCCGGTCTGGTCATCGCCGTGGGCTTCGTGGTTTCCGCCAGCGCCGCCGAGCCGGCCGCGCGCAACCTCAAGCGCGGACAATACAATCCGTCGCAAAAGACGGTCGACATGTTCGATGCCATCCGCGACGACAAGGTCTCGGTCAAGGTCATCATGAAGGATGACTCGGAAGGCAAGCTAGTTATCAACAACAAGACCGACGAGCCGCTCAATGTGCGGCTCCCCAATGCGTTTGCCGCGGTGCCGATCCTCGCTCAAATGGGTGGCATGGGTGGTGGTATGGGCGGCGGCATGGGTGGTGGCATGGGTCAGCAGATGGGCATGGGTGGCGGCGGCATGGGTGGCGGCGGCATGGGCGGCGGTGGCATGGGCGGCGGCGGTGGCGGCATGTTCAGCGTGCCTCCAGAGAACGTCGATGGCATTGGCATCGTCAACGTGGCGGCCGAGAAGTCGAGCGACATTCGCCTGCCCGCGATTTGCCTGGAACACGGCAAACCTGATCCGCGTCCGTCGATGAACTATGAAGTCCGCCCGATCGAAGCCGTCACGACCAAGCCGGGCGTGGCGGAGATCATCACATTGATGGCGGCGGGCAAGCTGGAACGTCGCTCGGCGCAAGCGGCCGCGTGGCATCTGAACAACGGTCTAAGCTGGGAAAAGCTGGCGGCCAAGGAATTAAAGCAGTTGATCGGCGACCCGCTGCCGTACTTCCAACCGGCCGAGTTGCGCGTGGCGATGGCGGCCGCGGACTATGCCGTCAAGGAAGCGACCAAGCGTCCGGCCCCGGCCAGCCCCGGCGAAGCCGCCGCGAGCGAATCGAAAGCGACTGAAACCAAGCCGGCCAAGTAAGCGGCGGTTGCTGAATCAATCCAAGCCCTCGCTTGAGTCCTTCGAGCGAGGGTTTTTCTTGCGCTATGGATGCTCATTTCGCCTGGCTGCTTCGTTTCCATTGCGCGGCGAGTGCGATGAACACCCCGCCCTTTCAGGGCGGGGCAGGGGGGAGGGTAAAGACGTCGCAGGCCAAACGGCACAGCGTTCAGAAGTTTTAAACTGAGCGCGATTTCGATCGGCCCTCAACGCATTTACCCTCACCCGCTGCGCTACGCTCCGCGACCTCTCCCTTAAAGGGAGCGGTGTAAAATACGGAACTTCTCGCGCCGCCGCGCATCGAAAGTGGTGACGACACGTTCGTCATTCACACGGATCACAAATCATCTCTCGGCGGAGGAGCGGCACATGCGTTGGCGGATTTCCCAGTTGGCGGTGTTGATCGGCGCGTGCTGGCTCGCGGCGCTGCCGGAACTTGAAGCCGCCGCAGCCAAGCCGCGCGCGCGGCGCGTGAACGATTACGATCCGGCGGCCACGACGGTCGAGATGTTCGCCGCCATGCGCGACGATAAGATCAGCGTCCGGCTGGTGGCCAAGGATTCGACCGAGGCCAAGCTGAGAATCACGAATCACACCGCCGCGCCGCTGAACGTGCGGATTCCCGAATCGTTCGCCGCGGTTCATGTGCTGGCCCAGTTGGGCGGACCTGGCGGAGGCATCTTCGGCGGCCCGATGGGCCAGGGGCGCGGCGCGATGCTCGGCGGTTCGCAATCGCTCGGCATGGGACCGAACATGCAGAACGGGGCCGCCAATCAGAATCCCGGCGGCAACCCGGGCAATATCTTTTGCATTCCACCGGAGCGCGTCGGCGAAATGCCGGTCAAGGCCGTCTGCCTGGACTACGGCAAGCCCGACCCGCGTTCGGCATTGACCTATGACGTGCGCCCCTTCGATCAGGTGACCAGCGTGTCGGGCGTGGCGGAATTGTGCGCGATGATGGCCGCGGGCAAGATTCCGCGCCGCGTGGCGCAGGCGGCAGCCTGGCACCTGAACAATCACATGACCTGGGACGAGGTGGCCAAGATCAAGATCAATCCGATCCTGGCGGATCCTTACTCGTACTTCGACCCAGCCGAGATTCGCGCCGGCAAGCAAGCGGCTGAAGCGGCCCAGCGCGCGGCGGCCGAGAAACAAACGAAGACAATCAGCCCCGGTGAACTTGGAACGCCAAAGCTTGGCCCTCGGCCAGTTGAGAGTGCCATCACTCGATAGCACGCGCCGCGATTTTTGGTAGCACCGACAACTTGTTGTCGGTGTCGCGCAGCGACAAGAGGGCAATGGAATACCGGTCCTGAACCCTCTTGCGGCTGCGCCGCCCAGACAAGCAAGTTGTCTGGGCCACCCCACTAACAAGCGAAGGCTAGAGCGTTTTCCATTCGATGAAGTTTGCCTCGCCAGGCCGTCATTCCCGCGCAGGCGGGAATCTAGAGTGAAATCTTACCACTAGATTCCCGCCTGCGCGGGAATGACGGAACATGGGCTGGCGTTGTATTACTGGTTCAGAGAGCGCCCCGCGAAATTCGCTCCCTAAAAACAGTTAGCCCTCGGCAAGAATTACTTGCCGAGGGCTAACGTCTCGATACGCGGCGTGCGACGCATAGGGGCCTGGCCAGCCGCCTGTGCTTAGATGGCCGATTCCGAAGTCTCGCCCGTGCGGATGCGAATCACGTCCGCCAGGTCCGAGATGAAGATCTTGCCGTCGCCCACCTGGCCGGTGCGGGCGGTGTTGACGATGGTGTCGACCACGCTGCGGACGTCGTTGTTGCCGACGACCACTTCGACCTTGACCTTGGGAATGAAATCCACGGCGTATTCAGCGCCGCGATACGTTTCGGTGTGACCCTTCTGGCGGCCAAAGCCGCGCACTTCGGTCACGGTCATCCCCTTGACGCCCTTTTCGCTCAGCGCGTTCTTGACGGCCTCGAGCTTGAAATGGCGAATGACTGCTTCGATCTTTTTCATGGTTGCGTTCCTGGTGTGAAGAAGGCTGGTTTGGCTCGGCCGCCCAATCACATGCCGCCTGGGCTGGTTTTTTGTTGTCGAGCGTTTCGTCTTGCTCTTAAAGCAACGGGCGTGCCAGGACGAAAAAGATTTTTGAAATCGCGGCAAGCGATGTGGCGATAACGAGTTAGGTAGCTGCCAGACACTAGGCCCGCCAGCGCGTTTCGTCCGTCACACGGGGCGCGAAACGCGCTTCAATGCGCGAAGTAGATGACGCTAAGTCCTTGGCCCAAAGACCATTAGCAAGGCGCTCACAACCGCGCGACGCAATTCACAATAAAGTGACAACCTCGGGGTGGCCCAGCCGCTTGTCGGCTGGGTTGCGGCAGCGACAAGAAAAATGACTTGGCGTGCAAACGAGGCTATAGCATCGCTCGCTCTTCTCGTTGCTGCGCAACCGCGGCCGGCAAGCGGCCGGGCCACCCCGGGGCGCACGGCACACTCACTTTCGTGGCTTACCCCAGCAGCAACCGGAACGCTCGATACGTAATGTCCAGTGGCGCATTCCCCGCCGCCGCCGCCGGCAGGACGTAGCCCGAGTTCGACCAAAAGTCCTCGTCCTGAGTGAAGTGCTCGATGAGCTGCGCCGGGCTGAGGCAGTTGTCCAAGCAGAACTGCAGCAACCTGAGCGACGATTCGCGCGAGTCGGCGCGCACCGGTTCGTCGTCGCACAACTCGACCAGCAAGCGGCGCAGCAGCTCGGCGGGCCAGTCAACTTGTTCGATGTCGGGCGAATACGCTTCGACCGAATCGACCAGATTGCCAAACTGGTGCAATAGCAGTTGGCTCTCGACCCCCAGCGAACTGATCTGAATATAGAGCCGCGACGGCTCTTCGCTGGCCAGATAGTTCAGCAGCGCGGGCCGCCACTGGCCCCGATCTCCCGCCTCGGCCAGCAAGAGCAGATCGAGCAGCTCGGCGCGGACCAGCATCGTGCCGCGGGCCCCGTGCCAGGCCTGGCTGAAGGCGCGGCGTTCGTCGAGCCAGGCCAACAGATCGTAATACTGCGGGTCGGCGCCAAAGTCGGTTTCCAACTCGGTCAGGATTTCGCGCCACATCTTGCCAGCCGGCCGGTTGCGCAGCTCGGACGACGCCCCGTCGCGCGGATCGTGGGCCAGCCACAACTCGCGCACGGCCATCGACGACAACTGCCAGTGCAGCCCCCGCTCGCCGAACGTGCCGAGTCGACTACGACAGGCTGTGTAGGTGTCGATGATCCGCTCGACCTGCCCGGCCAGGCGTGCCTTGCACCAGACCACGGCCGCCAGCGTCGGCAGCCAACTCGGCACCGGTTGCACTTGGAACAGCCGTTCGGCCCGCGGCCTGAGCGCTTCGTCCGCGCTTTGTTCGAGTGCGCGGCGGTACAACTCAACCAGTTGGTTTGCCGCCGGCCCCACGCGGCACAGTCCTGTGACTAGCCAGTCGTTCGCCTCGCGCGCGGTGTCGACCTCGGGCGCGAGCAGCTTCAGCCAGTAGAGCCGGGCGTATAGCTCGGCATCGTCCGAACGCTGGTCAACGAACTTCGTGAGCCGCAGGTAGAGCTTGGTCAGGTCGCCATCGACGCCAGTTCGCCAGACGCTGGCCGGATCCTCGATTGCCGGGGCCGACGGCCAAGTGGGCGCGTCGCCATTGGTGGTTGCTGCGCTAGCCGCCTCTTCGTGGCTGGCTGTCGAGGCGTTGTCGTCAGCGTCATCGCCCCCTCGGATCGAGATGCCGTACTGCTCGCGGAACTCGACGTGGCGGAGGATCTGGTCGTACGCCTCGCGCACCAAGCGGAACTGTTCGGGGGCCTGCTCCGGCTTGAATCGCTTTAACAGCGCGTGATAGGCGCGGCGCAACTGTTTGCGGTCGACCGCCTCGGGCACACCCAGCAGCTCGTAAGAACCACGCGGCCAATCGCGCGGATCGTCAGGCAAGTGCGAACCGTCGCTCATGGAACCGATTGCCCCGCTGGCTGCTGCTGGCGACGACGCTGCATCTCCTGGAAAATCGCCATGCCCGCCGCCACATTTTCCTCATCGAGATGCTCGGGCAAGAACTGCGGACGCTGCCAGCGCGCCGCGGTCGTTTCCTCGTCTACGGGCGGCACTTGCGACGTGTCAGAAACCTTCGGTTGCCGGTCCCGTTTGCGATCGCGAGGCTTCTGTTCGATTGGCCTTGGTTGCTCGGCCTGGCGTTCGTAAGGATTAGGCTTGTCAGGGTCCAGCGCGTCGGGCGGCACGCCCATCAGCCTCAGAATCGCTTCGCCGGTGTACGGGCCTTCGACCGGCTTGTTCTTCAGTGGATGCCCGTCGGGCAGCAGCGCGCGGCGTTTACGCTCGCGCACGTTAGCCACGGCGCGCTCTAGTTCTTCCTGGCTCATTCTCAACTGCCCGCCTCCTGGGCCATTGATCGGTACTGGGGTCGGTTTTGGCGGCAAATTTGACAAACGCGGTCCTCTGCCGACGCCGACCTCGGGAGCTTTCGACTCGTATGGGTTCGGCTTGTCGGGATCGAGCACATCGCGTGGGACGCCTCGCGCCAGCAATTGTTCTTCGTTGAGCCGCGGCGCCTCCATCGGTTCGTTCTTGAGCGGATTCCCGTCGGGCAACCGCTCGCGGCGCTTCTGCTCGCGAATCAAGAACACCGAACGCTTCACAGCGTCCCGCGAATTGCTGAGATTCTGAATCTGCCGCCTTTGCGTATCGGTCAGTACATAGTTCGACGTCGGCTTCGACTTGGAATAATCGTTCAGCAAGAATCGCGCTCCCCCCAACGCCACGCCGATCACCACCCAGACCCAAGGTCCGGCATGCAGGAACGCGACCTTGGGACTCCCTTTCACCTTGGCGTCATGGTGCAGCTTCTTGGCCTGACGCTTCAGCTTGTTCAGCGGCTTGCCCGCCTCGTGGGCCTCGGCCAGCCGGCGGACAAAGACCCCGTCGAACCGCGCCACCTGCGGATAGTCCTGCGATAGCTCCGGCGCGGCCTGTTGCCACTGGCGCGGGTTGGTCGACGATTCGGTGGCCGGCAGATGACGCTGCTGGCCGCGCTCGGCGGGCGACAAGGTGAACAGTCGGGCCAGGTGCCGCGCCATGTCATGCACGGCGGGACTCTCGCTTTGCATCTGCTGGGGCGTCCAATCGAGCGCCGGCTCGAACGCGGCCAGTTGCTTGCGCAGCGCCGGGAACGGCGCACTCTCGTCCCACTGCATTCGCCAGCGCTCGCGTCGAACGTCGGGATTCAGCTCGAAGAACCCCTTGCGCAGCTCGGCAATTTGCTCGCGGAGTTTGGCCTCGACCGGACCCAGAAACGGCGCCGCCACGTGCAGCGCCGCAACCGCCTCATCCGCCCGTTCGGCCTCGACAGCCCGGACAGCTTCGTAGGCGCGAACAACCTCGACGGCCGATTGCCAGGCCTCGTTCGGCAGAAAGCCTTCAATCTCGACCTGCTTTAACAGCGCCACGCGATGGTCGACGAGCGAAGTGGCCCCGTCCAGGCGCAGCTCCTCGCGCGCCCAGGCCAGCACCTCGGTCGGTACCGCCGGCACGTCAGTAGGCACTGTCGGCACCAGTTCAGCCTTGATCGTCGTTCCAGGCTGAATCATCAGCGGCTCCGGGGTCGAAGCGATCGAGGAACATTTGCAACTCCAGCCGATACCGTTCTACCGCGTCGGCCGGACCTTCTTCCAGCACTTGTTCAAAGCCGCCGATCAATTCGTTGAGCAGGTGCCGCTCGTCGAGGGCCAATTCGCGGTAAATCCGTTCGGCCCGGCGGATCAGAAACCGGTTGACGGCTTCTTCGCGCGGGTGGCGTTTCAGATCCTCCATCTTGGCCACGGCCTCGGCAATCTGACCCGCCGACAGTCCGCGAGCGTAGCGCGTGACCACGTGGGTCACCTTGCGCTGGGTCTCGACGATCGTGGCTTCGATTTCGAGCACGCCGTTCAGATCGTAGGTAAAGCGGATGTCGAGTTCCTGGCCCGGCGGCCCTGGCGGAATGCCCTGCACCTCGAACTGGCCCAGGAACAAGTTGTCGGCCACGCGGCGGCCTTCGCCTTGGTAGATCTTGACGCTCACTTCGCGCTGGTTGGCGCGCAGCGTCGCCACGCGCTCGCAGCGACTGACCGGGATGGTGGTATTGCGATTGATGATCGGCAGGAAGTAGCCATCGCGGTGCTCGTGGCCGACTTTGCGAGTCGTTTCGATGCCCAGGGTAAACGGCGCCACGTCAGTCACCACCAGGTCTTCGACGTTCACATCTCGGGCCACCAGGCCGGCCTGGACCGCGGCCCCCAGGGCCACGACCTCGTCGGGGTTCAAGCGGCAGCGCGGCGGCTTGCTGAACATCTGCGTCACGCGCTCGATGAACATCGGCATCCGCGTAGCCCCGCCGACCAGGATCACTTCGTCGATGTCGGCCGGCTTCAGGTTCGTGTCCCCCAACGCTCGCCGGATGGGCAACTCCATCCGGGCCAGCAAAGACGCGGTGCCGGACTCGAACTGTTCGCGCGTGACCGTGATCACCTGCGAATCGTCGTGGAAGTGGCCTTCCCGATCGGGGACGCGCAGCGTGGCGTCGGCCTGGCGCGATAGTTGGCACTTGGCCAGCTCGGCTTGCTGGATCATCCGCGACACCAGATGGGGCGCTTCGACCTCGGTTCGCTCAAAGGCCAGTCCCACGCCCGTCATCACCCGGGCCGCCAGCGATCGGGTGAAGTCTTCGCCACCCAGGAAGTTTTCGCCGCTGCTGGCGCGGACTTCCAGGACGCCGCTGCACAACTCGACCACCGAGACATCGAACGTACCGCCGCCGAGATCGAGGACGACGAGAACTTTTTCTTCTTCCTGTTCGTGCAGACCATACGCCATAGCCGCCGCCGTCGGCTCGTTCAGAATACGTTCGACTTGCAGGCCGGCGATCCGCCCGGCGTTCATCGTGGCCTTGCGCTGGTTGTCGTTGAAGTAGGCGGGTACGGTGATGACCGCGCGCTCGATCGGCGTGCCCAGGTGGGCCTCGGCGTCTTCTTTCAGCGCGCGCAACACCAGCCCGGACAGTTGCTCGGGCGTGTACGTGCGACCGGCAAGCTGGACGGTCCAGTCGGAGCCCATGTACCGCTTGAACAGCGACGTGCAGCGGTCGGGATGCAACACCAGCAGCTCTTTGGCCTCGCGACCGACCAGCAGCTTCCCCTCGGGATCGATCCCCACGACCGACGGTGTCAGCCGTTCGCCGAGCGCGTTCGAGATGATTTGCGGGCCGTCCGCGGTCAAATGGGCCACGGCCGAGTTGGTGGTCCCTAGATCAATACCGACAATCGTTCCCATGACGGTTCCTGCCCTCGGGCGTTTCCTGCTGGCTTGCGGCGCACCGAATATTGTGATGCACGGCCCGGCGCGGCTCAATCGTTGACGTCGATTTTTGTCTTTTGCCCGCCGGTGCGTTATGAAGGAAGGACGATCGAAGCCGGCCCCAGGTTCCGGCCCGCGTAGTTTTTTACCCCCAGCGGAACAAAGTACCAGCAGCGTTTGGCGGGAAACCAGCCATCGTATGGCCGAATAATCAGCTCACGTTTGCGTTCCGCGAAGCGTCATTCCCGCGCAGGCGGGAATCTAGAGTGAAGTCTTACCACTAGATTCCCGCCTGCGCGGGAATGACGGATGGCCAGCAATGGTCTTGCGTACGCTACGAATCAATCGAGACTCAAACATGAAGACCAATCCAGGCGTCATATGTAGCTTGTTGTTCGTGATTCTGTTAGGCGCCGTGTCGACGGCTGCCGCCGTCGAGCGGCCAAACTTTGTCGTCGTGCTGGCTGACGACCTGGGTTATGGCGACCTGGGTTGCTTTGGCCACCCGACGGTTCGCTCGCCAAATCTCGACCGGCTGGCCGCCGAGGGGTGTCGGCTGACGCAATGCTACTCGGCCGGCGCGGTTTGTTCGCCGTCGCGCGCCGGCTTGATGACCGGGCGCACGCCCTGTCGGCTGGGAATCAACAACCACATCCCCCAGTTGTCTCCTCTGCACTTGCAGGCCAAGGAATTGACCGTGGCCAAATTGCTGCAGGGCGCAGGCTACGCGACGTGCCACGTCGGCAAGTGGCACCTGTGTGGCAAGTTCAACGAGCCTTCACAGCCGCAGCCCAAGGACCACGGCTTTGACTACTGGTTCAGCACCCAGAACAACGCCATGCCCAGCCACAAGGATCCGAGTAACTTTGTCCGCAACGGCGAGCCGTGCGGGACGATCTCGGGCTATGCGTCGCAGATCGTGGCCGACGAGGCGATCGACTGGCTGTCGAACCAGCGAGATCAGGCCAAGCCCTTCTTCCTATACGTTTGTTTTCACGAGCCGCACGAGCCGATCCGTACCGCGTCCGAGTTCGCGTTGCAATACGACGCGATCGAGGATCCGAGCACGAAGAACTATTTCGGCAACATCACCCAGATGGACCATAATCTCGGGCGGCTGCTGGCGACGCTCGACCGGTTGAACCTGCGCGACAACACGCTGGTCTGGTTCACTAGTGACAACGGCCCGGCCCGGACCAAGTATCACAATGCCGGCTCGGCCGGGGGCTTGCGCGAGTTCAAGGGGCACGTTTACGAAGGGGGCATCCGCGTGCCGGGCATCGTCCAGTGGCGCGACAAGATCAAGCCAGGCTCGACCAGCGATGAACCGGTGTGCGGTATCGACTTGCTGCCGACGGTTTGTGCCATAGCAGGTGTGGCCGCGCCGGCCGATCGGGTGATCGACGGCCAGAACGTGTGGCCCTTGCTGACCGGCGAAAAGTTCGCGCGCGAGAAACCGTTGTATTGGCAATATCCGCTGTCGCAGACGCCGCCAACGGTGGCCTTGCGCGCGGGCGATTGGAAGATCGTTGGCCAAGTAAGCGAGCGCCCGACCACGTTGCAGCCCGTCGTGACCGAGCAGAGCATGCACGCCCTGAAGACGGCCGAGTTGGCGCAGTGCGAGTTGTACAACCTACGTGACGATCGGGCCGAGACGAACGACCTGGGGACTATGCAGCCCGAGCAGTTCGCTGCCATGCGGGCGTTGCTCGAGGCGAAATACAAAGAGGTCCGCGCCGAGATGCCGGTCTGGCCGTTGTTCAACGCGCCGAATCTGGACGGCAAGCAGATCGAATGGCCGAACTACACGGCGCCTCCGCTGAAGAAGAAGTGAGGGCCGAGTAGTCAGTTCGCGGTCACAGTATAGTAGGCGTCATTCCCGCGCAGGCGGGAATCTAGTGGTAAGACTTCACTCTAGATTCCCGCCTGCGCGGGAATGACGGAACAGTTCCGCATGAACCAGTTCCCGTGGGGTACCCGGTACTTGGCCTACGGGAAGCGGCCGGCGGGAAACTACTTCCCCGCCGGTTTCTCGCTTTTCGGCGGTTCGAGTTCCAGCACGATCTTATCCCACGGGATCAACTGCCCCAGGTGGATCGGCTCGCCGGCATAGGCGTGCCATTTGGTCTGTTGTTCCGGCGTTAGGATTTGTTGCGATTCGAGGTCGGCTACCTTGCGCATCAGGAACATCCGTCCCACGGCCAGCGGCGACAGGTGCTCATGGCCCTCCTTCAAGCGATCGACCTTGTCGCGCAGCAACTTGGCCACGCCGTCCAGTTGCTTGAACTGCTCATCGGTCAGGGCGAGTTGCTTGCGCCCGTCGTCGGTGACCATCGCTTGCACGCCTTGCAGTTGCCGTTCGAGCTGTTCGAGCCGATGGCGTTGCTCGGGTCGCAGAATCGCCATGACGTGCTGGCGATACTTCGGCGCCAGGCGCTGAAACTCGCCCAGCATCAAGCGGGTCCGCTCCGACTCGGGCTTGCTGGCCAGCTCGAGCGAGAAGTTGGCCAGGTCGTGCTTCAACTCCTCGCGGTGCGCCTTGATCTTGGCCACTTGCTGGCTGTCGAGGTGCAGCACGCGGGCGACGCCGTCGAGAAACGCGTCGACCAACAGCAGGGGGATGAACAGGACGGTCGAGATCATCCCTTCGATGATGTCGCTAAAGACTTGCGCCATGGCGTTGCCGGCGATGGCGCCGAAGTCGAGGCCGAACTGCCAGGCTTTTGATCCCGCGGGCCAAAGCCAGCCAGCCGCTCCGGCAAAGGCCAGCGTTTGCAGGAACCTGCGACGAGCGGCACGCATGAGGAGCCCCCTTTTTGAAAAGCGGTGTCAGGGACGCCGTCAGCTTAACGCGCCGCCGCGTGTTTCGCGCCTTGATTGTGTCACGCAGCGGTTTCCCAACCCTCGCCCCTTGCGGGAGAGGGTGGTTCGCGTCAGCGAACCGGGTGAGGGGTAGCCCTCAGGCTGGCGCGATTCGAGGTGGAGAGTGGACCCTCATCCGGCCTTCGGCCACCTTCTCCCGGTGGGAGAAGGGTTAGTGCGCGCCCGGTGATGATGGATGCCGATTGCCGGCACCCTTTCAATTCCGAAACCGTTCGGCGTCTAGGTCGGCGTTTTTCATCAAGCGATAGAGCGTGCCGCGCGGCAGTCTCGCCTCTTCGGCCGCCAGTTTCACGTCGCCGCGGTAGCGGGCCAGCAGGTCGGTCAGGTATTGCCGCTCGAACCGTGACATGTACTCGTCACGCATGGCAAAGTAGCCGCGCCCGCTGGCCGTCGTCGGTTCGTCGGCCCGGACGATCAAACTCTCGGGCAGATCGTCGAGCCCGATCATTCGATCGCTCGACAGGGCGATGGCTCGGCGGATCACGTTCTGCAGCTCGCGCACGTTCCCCGGCCAGCGGTAATGGGACAGCACCTGGTACGCCTCGGGCGTGATCCCCATCAGGTCGCGCTGCATCTCGCGCGAATAGCGGGTGGCGAAATACTCGGCCAGCAAGCCCAGGTCGTCGCCGCGTTCGCGCAAGGGGGGCAGCTCGATTCGCACCACGTTGATCCGGTAATATAAATCCTGGCGGAACTGGCTCGACGCGATCATGGCCTCGATGTCGCGCCCCGTGGCGGCCACCACGCGAACGTCGATGTCGATTTCGGCCCGGCCGCCGACGCGGCGAATCTTGCGCTCTTGCAGCGTGCGCAGCAGCTTGGCCTGGAGCAGCAGCGGCAGCTCGCCCAATTCGTCGAGGAAGAATGTGCCGCCGTTAGAGAATTCCAACAGGCCGATGCTTCGATTGTCGGCACCGGTGAACGCCCCCCGCTCGTGACCAAAGAACTCCGACTCGAGCAGGTTCTCGGGAATAGCGCCGCAATCGACCGCCACGAACGGCCGCTGGGCCCGCCGGCTGCGGCGGTGCAACGACCGCGCGACCAACTCCTTGCCCGTGCCCGTCTCGCCGATGACCAGCACCGGCACGTCCGAGTCGGCCACACGTTCGATCGTGTCGAAGACGCGCTTCATGGCCGGGCTGGTGCCGATGATGTCGTCAAAGATGTAAGGCCGCTCGACCTGCCGGCGCAGCAATTCGTGCTCGGCCGCCAGGTGCCGCGTGGCCAGCACGCGATCGAGGCAGGCGAACACATCGTCACGCGCCGGCGGCAATCGCAGCACGTCGACCGCGCCGCGGCGCATGCAATCGATCACCTGCTCGACCGACGGCTGCTCGGCCAGGAACACCACCGGCACATCGTCCCCCGCCGCGCGCAGGCGCTCGATCAGCGCAAAGCTGTCATCCGCCAGGGCCGGCAAGCTGGCGATCACGGCGTCGAAGTCGTCGCGCTCCAGGTGCTTGAGCGCGATTTCCAGGTCCTCGGCCTGCACCGTTTCGGTGCCGGGCCGGTCGGCCAGCAGCGTTGCCAGCGCCGCGGCCGAGGCCACATGGTCGACGATCAATAGTCGGGCCGCGTTCATCCGGTCCCTTCATCCTGATTAGGTTCGTCGTCGAACTGGGGCAACTGACCCATGAATCGGTTCAGGTCGATGCCGCCGCGCTGCTCTTCTTCCAGCAGTTTGAGTCGGGCTTCGAGCCGTTCGACCCGGCGAATCAGCAAGGGGACCGCCTGCTTCGACTCGTCGACCGGTCGCGTGCGCGGCACGGTCGGATAGTTCAGGTGCCGTTCCAAGGCGGCGAACAGCCATAGAGGGTCTTTCTGCCGATGGGCCAGCGCGATCATCCCTTCCTTCTCGCCGAACAGGACCGGCGCGGCGTCCTCGGTGGTCAGTCCGCGCCGCGCCCGGGTGGTGGCATAGGCTTCGCTGCGCACATAGATCAGGTCGGCAAAGTCGGCAAAGCCAACCTGGCGGCGGACGATCAAGACCCAATCGCGCCAGGCTTCGTCGTAGAACGGATCGCGCGAGACCGCTTCGAGCCCGCGGTCGTAGCCGAGCCGATTGCGGCACAGGCTTTCAAACTGATAGATGAACAGCCCCTGCGCGGTCGGCGTGCCCGACATGTAGCGGGCCAGCTTTTCCAGGATTTCGGCAGCGACCAGAAAGTCGAACTTGCCCCGATCTTTCTCGGCCTCGGCCATGACGAAGGTCTGGAACGGCGTGAAGTAGTGTCCCAAGCTGGCCATCGCCGGCGAGAGGCGGCCCGACAGTTTCAACTCGGCCGAGAGGAATTCGAGGGCCATCGGCAGCTTGGTGACGGCCAGCACTTCCTCGCGCAGCCCGGTGATCAGGTCTTGCGTGGCGATGTTGCGCTGCATTCGCTCGGCCAAAGCGCGAAAGAAATAAGCCTGTTCGACATATTCTTCGCGATCGAGCTGCATGGTGTTAGTCGACCCGACTCAGGAACGGTTGACCAAAAAATGACGAATGACGACCAACCACGACGACACAAAGACGATTCGATTTGAACCGCTAAGGCGCAAAGGACGCAAAGATGATGAGTACGAGATTATGGCGGGGACGCAAGCAATGTCCCCACCCCCTTCTTTGCGTCCTTTGCGTCTTTGCGGTGAA
Organism: Planctomycetota bacterium; assembly: GCA_018242585.1. Lineage (NCBI taxonomy): Bacteria > Pseudomonadati > Planctomycetota > Planctomycetota bacterium. The sequence continues at coordinate 45,973 of JAFEBQ010000024.1, read as the reverse complement.
AAATCTCCGTTCTGCCGTTGTGGTGCATGTCTTTGCCTTCCGGGGCTGGCAACTTATCTCGCCTCGCCTGGTCGCCTATAATGGGGCGGTCTCTAACATGATGATGGAAGACCGGTCGATCGACCAGTCCCCGTAACCTGTCGCCGGTGTTGAGCTCCAACGCGTGTCGACAGCCAGCCCCCCAGGTGCCATGAAATTTTCGACCGTCGAAGCGGCCGTGGCCGCCATTCGCGCCGGCCAAATCGTGATTGTGGTTGACGACGAAGACCGCGAAAACGAAGGCGATTTCATCTGCGCGGCCGAGAAAGTCACGCCCGAGCTGATCAACTTCATGATCACCCACGGCCGGGGCCAGGTCTGCACGCCGCTGCTGCCCGATGTCTGCGAACGGCTCAAGCTGTCGCCGATGGTCGACCGGAACACCGCTCCGCTGGGGACGGCCTTCACCGTCTCGGTCGATCACCGCAGCGCCCACACCGGCATCACGGCCCGCGAGCGCGCGGCCGGTGTCTTGGCGCTGATCGACCCGCACAGCCAGCCGGGTGACTTTATGCGCCCCGGGCACCTATTCCCGCTGGTGGCCAAGGAAGGGGGCGTGCTGCGCCGCGCGGGGCACACCGAAGCGACGATCGACCTGGCGCGCCTGGCCGAGCTGACTCCGGCCGGCGTGTTGTGCGAGATTCTGAACAGCGAAGGTGACCGGGCCAATCGCGAGCAACTGGCCGCGCTGGCCAAGGCCCACCACCTGGAAATGATCTCGATCGAGCAACTGATCAAGTACCGCCGCCAGCAAGAGAAGCTGGTCTACCGCCAGGTCGAAGTGCCGTTGCCGACCCGGCACGGCTTGTTCACCTGCATCGCCTATGGCGTGAAGTACGAGTCGCAAGAGCCGATCGTGCTGGTCATGGGGGACGTCGCGGCGGCCGAAGCGCCGTTGGTCCGCGTTCACTCGTCGTGCTTCACGGGCGATTTGCTCGACTCGTTGCGTTGCGACTGTGGCGATCAGTTGCACATGGCGCTCGAGCGAATCGCCGCCGAGGGGGCGGGAGTGCTGGTCTATCTGCCGCAAGAAGGGCGCGGCATCGGGCTGATCGACAAGCTCAAGGCCTACAAGCTGCAGGACGAAGGGCTCGACACGGTCGAGGCGAACTTGGCCCTGGGCTACAAAGCCGATATGCGCGACTACGGCATCGGCTTGCAGTTGCTCAAGGATGTCGGGCTGCGAAAGGTGCGATTGCTGACGAACAATCCCAAGAAGATCGACGCGGTGATCTCCGGCGGTTTCGACCTGGAAGTGGTCGACCAGGTGCCAATCACGTCACCGGCCAACGAGCACAACGCCCGCTACCTGGCCACCAAGCGCGAGAAGTTGGGGCACAAGTTGCCGGCCCCGGCGGCCGAGCCGAAGAAGCCGCACGCGAAATCGTCACACTCCGACGGGCCGTCGTCCGGCCCGCGCGACAAGTAACCATTCACCCTGGCACGCTTTCGCAGCGGCGGAGTATTTCAGCCATCGCCATCTTGCGACGAACCAAGGTCGACGCCGCCGCGCCGCTGCTGGCCTATTTGCTGGCCACGCTGGGCCAGAACCGCACGGCCGTCAAGAAGCTGCTCAAGCATGGCGCGATCGCCGTCAACGGCCGCACGACGCGGCAGTTCGACCAGCAGCTAGCGCCAGGTGACGAGGTGCTGGTCACCGACCTGCGCGCCGCCGCGGCGACGGCCGAGCTGGCGGCCGCCGACATCGAGATCGTTTACGAAGACGACGACCTCGTGGTCCTCGACAAGCCGGCCGGCCTGCTGACCGTGGCGACCGAAATTGACAAGATCGACACCCTGTTCTTCCGGCTCAGCGAGTATTGGAAGGGGCGCGACGGCGCCGCGGCCGCCCATCCCCAGGTGGTCCACCGGCTCGATCATGGCACCTCGGGGCTGGTGCTGTTCGCCAAGAGCGCCGAAGTCAAAGCCTTGCTTCAAGAGCGTTGGCCCACGGTCGAGAAAACGTATTTCGCCGTGGTCGAGGGGACGCCTCGGGCCGAGCAAGGGACCGTGACCAGTTATCTGGTCGAGAGCAAGTCGCTGAAGGTGTACAGCAACCACCGGCCCAGCGACGGCGCGCGGCGAGCGACTACGCACTATCGGCTGCTCGAATCGCGCGGGGGGCTGTCACTGTTGCAGGTGCGACTAGCCACCGGGCGCAAGCACCAGATTCGCGTCCACCTGGCCGAGTTGGGAACGCCCGTCACCGGCGATCACCGCTACGGGGCCAAGCAAGACCCCTGCGAGCGGTTGGCGCTGCACGCGGGCCGGCTGACGCTCGCGCATCCGAAGACGGGCGAACCGCTGTTACTGGTGTCGCCGTTGCCGCGGGCGATGGCGAAGCTCTTTCCCGAGTTCCGCTCGGTCGCCACGCCTGACGCTTAGCGCGTCCTTCAATTTGTTGTTGCGCGCCTAGACCGGCCGTCATTCCCGCCTGCGCGGGAATGACGGAGGAAGTGCGGCGCTTGACGTCTGGCTCATCAGCGCCGGCGTTGAATCGCTGACTATTGCGGCGCGTTCTGCGACGCGTTGGCGTTGGCGTCGATGTGAATCAAAGCCGGGGCCGGAGCGCCATCGGCCGCCGGTTGGTCGATGCGGGTGCGGCGACGACGGGCCGACTTGGCCGTGCTCCACTCCTTGGTCAGTGTCTCGAACACCTCCGGCGACTCGTAGCGAACGATGTTCTTCCCCTCGGGGATCGGGCCGATCAAGCCCGCGAACACCGGCAGGCCACGCAGCCCCAGGTCGGTGCTGCAATCGTCGATGCCGACTTGCGTGTGCATCTTGAGGAGCGCGTCGGGCTTGTTGTAATCGCGAATGCGGATCTTGCCGTCAGCGCCGCGGGTGACCACTCGAAAAGTGTCCTTCGCCATCGTCGGTTCCTCGAATACCGGTGCCTTGATCCATCGGCCGTGTCGGCCCGTAAGCACTAGTATCGGCGGGCGCGGCGGCGCGAGCGCCGAAACTTTTGCCGCGCCGGCAAAGGGGGAACCAGCGGCATTTTCGCCCATGACGCAGGGTCGCGATGTAGCGGTCGTGCGGCGCGTGAGGACGAGCAATGCGGCCCCTTAGCCGGCCTGTTGGCCACTTCCAGCCCGGCGGCAGAAGGGTCGCCGCGCGTCGCGTGATGAGAGGAATTGGCGTTGGCTTGCGACGCCCCACCCCTATTCCCCCACCTTCCCTTCATCCTTTCGTCTTGTACCCCAGCTTCGCCAGCAGCTCGCGCACGCGATCAAGTTGCCGGCCTTGAATCTCGATGGTGTCGTCCTTGGCGGTGCCGCCGGCGCCGCAGCCGGCTTTCAACTGGGACAACAGTTCCGCGAAGTCGTTGTCCGCGGCGCGCAAGCCGCGCACCACGGTGACCATCTTGCCCCCGCCGCGCTTTTCGACGGCCAACTTGGCCGTTTGCTGCTCGGGCGGAACGCGCGGCGGCGGCGGCGCGGGCTCGGCCGGCGGGCACGCGCACTCGGCCGTCAGCTTGCCACACCGCTCGCACCGCGGCGGCACGTCCCACGCGGTCCCCTCAAACAATCGCACTGGTCTTCACTCCGTCGCTGATCCGGTCCCACTCAATGGCCCTGCCCGGTTGTCGTTTTGACGGGGCCGGGTACATTGTAAGTCCGGCCCTCGGCGGCGGCGAACATGGATTGCCGCTGGCCAGTGGGGGCCAGGAACGCGCGGGCGGTTAGCTCAGTTGGTTAGAGCACCTCGCTTACACCGAGGGGGTCGGGGGTTCGAGTCCCTCACCGCCCACTTTTCTTTGCTGTAGTAAGCCGTCCCTTTAACACGGACTGGGAACGGCCCTATGTTAAAGCCTGCCTTGAACACAACGGCGGGTGGCCCAGGTGCTTGCACCTGGGCGGCCGAAGGCCGCAAGAAACCTCGAGCGCCGTCCCGCGCAGGTGGCGAGTTTCCATTTGGGTTGCGCCTGGCCATCGAGTTTCTTGTTGCTGCGCAACACCGATGGCCGAGCCATCGGTGCCACCCGACTTCCTGACATTGCACCGGGCAAGTGACGACCGGAGCCGAAGGCGTTATCATCGCGTCTTCACTCGTCGCCCCGCGCCCCCCCGGTCGGCCCCATGCAACGCAAGCTCTTCGAGGAACAAGAACGACTGCTCGAACGCCGCATCCGGCGGCAGCGCGCGCTGTTCATTCCTCACCTGCTGCGCAACGCTTCGAGCAGCGCCCTGCTGCGCGGCGAGCGGCAAGACGCCGCCTACAAGACCATCGAACATTGGGCCGAGCTTGAAACCCGTGGCGATCTGAAGCAGTATCGCGAAACGGCGGTCGACACCCAGTTTCTCGATCAGATTTTTGGCGTGGGACTCGGCTATCGGGTCAAGACCGCCAGCCCCGACGCCTGGGAACTGGAACACAAGTTCTCGGTCAAGGAAGTCGGCATCGCCGACGCGGCGCTGGGCGCGTTCACGCCCCAGGCGACCGAGCCGACCGTGATGGTCGAGCTCAAGGACCCGCAAACCGACCTGGACCGCGATCGCTCGAACGGGCGCACCGCCGTTCAACAATGTTGGGACTATCTGAACGCGTCGCCCAACGCGACCTGGGGCATCGTCTCGAACTTGCGGACCATTCGGCTCTATCACCGCGACAAGGGGACGCTGGCCTACGAGGAGTTCACGCTTCAGGAACTGACCGACCGGGACCGCTTCAACGATTTCTACTATCTGTTCCAGCGCGACGGGCTGCTGCCGTCGGCCATCGGCCAACAAGCCCGCGCGGTGCGGCTGCTCGAACAAACGGCGGCCCGGCAGCGTGAAGTGGGGGACGACCTGTACAAATCGTACCAGGTCCAGCGGCTCGAACTGATCGAGCATCTGAAGCTGCGCGAAGACAAATCGCTGGACGAAGCGATCCGCATCGCGCAAAAGATTCTCGACCGCATCATCTTCATCGCCTTTTGCGAGGACCGGGGGCTGTTGCCCGAGAACTCGCTCGAAAGCGCTCGGCGGGAAATCCGCACCTACAGCCGCGCCAAGAACCCGGCCTGGGAAAACTTTCTCGACTTGTTCGCCGCCGTCGACAAGGGAGCCCAAGGGCGGCGCTCGATTACGGCTTTTAACGGCGGGCTGTTCGCCGACGACCCGGCCATCAACGCGCTGGAACTCGTCGCCGAAAAATGGACCACCGGGTTCGCCGGTTTCGGCAAGTACGACTTCTCCGAGGAAGTCAACGTCGAAGTGCTGGGACACTTGTTCGAGCGCTCGGTCACCGAGCTGGAAAAGCTGCGCGTCGGCGGGCTGTTGGCCCTGAAGTCGGGTGTCGACGAGCCGGCCGAGCCAGCGCCGGCCAAGCGCGGCAAGAAGCGCGCCGCGCCGGCGACGGAGCTGCCCGAGTCGAAAATGCCCAAAAGCGCCCAGCGCAAACGCTTTGGCATTTACTACACGCCGCCGGCGTTCACTGGTCTGATTGTCGAGCGAACCATCGACGCCATCGTGGCCGAGCGCTATGCCACGCTGCAAAAACAGCACAAGGTCGATCCCGACGCGCGGAAAGACCAGAATCCCAAGAAGCTGCTCGCTTATTGGCAAGCCGCGTTCGACGCGCTGCGGTCGATCACCGTCTGTGACCCGGCCTGCGGGTCGGGGGCGTTTCTCATTCGAGCCTACGACGCGCTCGAAGCCCACTACACGGTGGCCATTCACGGGCTGGCCGGGGCGGGGCTATCCGAAGCCGACATCACCCGTCACGAAGACGAAGTTCCCGACTGGATTCTGAATCACAATCTGTTCGGCGTCGATCTGTCGGAACAGGCGGTCGAGATCACGCAACTGGCCCTCTGGATTCGCTCGGCCCGCAAGGGGCGCAAGCTGTCCGATCTGTCGCAGCACATCAAGTGCGGCAACAGCCTGGTCTCGGACCGATCGGTCGACCCGCGGGCGCTCGATTGGCGGTCAGCGTTCCCGACGATCTTCGGGCGGCAAGGGGCCGGCGGGTTCACCTGCGTGATCGGCAATCCACCTTGGGAGCGAGTGAAGCTTGAAGAGCGCGAATTCTTCTTGGCAAGCGCCCCGCAGATAGCAATGACTGCCAACGCGGCGGATCGCAAACGCCTCATCGAAGAGTTGGAAGGGTCCGATCCTGAACTCTGGGAGCTCTATCGCAAGGCCCAGGATTCGGCCTCACGAATGCTCGACTATGTGCGGTCCGAGGAGGCGGCGTTTCCCCTCACGGGAAAAGGGGATGTGAATCTTTATATGCTGTTTGCCGAGTTGGCTCAGCGGATCGTGGCGCCGGCGGGGCGAGTCGGCTTGCTCTTACCGAGTGGAATCGCGACGGATCATACCACGCAGGAGTATTTTGGCTCGCTGGTCAAGAGCAAGCGGCTGTCCGCGATCTATGACTTTGTGAATCGCCTGGGGCTGTTTCCGGATGTCGAAGGACGTCTGAAGTTTTGCGTCTTGTTGTTCGGCGGTGAAGAGGTTCAGTCCGAATCTATGGACTTCGTTTTTTGGGCAGAGCGAATGGAAGATGTCGCGATCAAGTCACGCCACATAGCGTTGACCGCTCGCGATATCGAATTGATGAACCCGAACACTCGCACATGCCCAATCTTTCGCTCCGAGCGAGACGCTGACGTAACAAAGCACGTGTATCGTAATGTCCCGATTCTAATTGACCTAAAGCGTAAAAAAGGGGGAAACCCTTGGGAAATAAGATTCCTTCGCATGTTCGACCAGACAAATGACGCGTCGCTCTTTGGTGAAGCCGCTTCGTTCGAGAAAGAGGGCTACGCACTTGAAGGCAATATTTACACGAAGGGGAAAAAGCGAGCACTGCCGCTCATCGAAGCCAAAATGACGCGCGAGTATGACCATCGCGCTAGTTGGGTGACGATGAACCGAAACAATGCTTACATGAATTATTCCGCTGAATCCGTATCACTGGTCGATCACCAAAACCCTGAGTTTCTACCTAAGGGGCGATATTGGGTTCAGGACGAACATGTTCACGAGCGCGCACCGGTATCACTGCACACGGCAGCGATCGGTTTTCACGATGTCGCACGAGCCAACGACACTCGAACGATGGTTCCGTGTCTCGTTCCTTATGCCGCATATTCAAATACAATTCCGCTGATTCTCAATGATGGAGCGCAGGACTGGCGTCGCTTCTGCTGTCTTGCGGGCAATCTAAATGCATACGTGTGTGATTATGTTGTCCGGCAAAAGATTGGCGGCGCTCACCTCAACTTCTTTATCGTCGAGCAGATTCCCGTCCTGAGCCCAAACGTTTACGACGGGAAGTGTCCGTGGAATAAGCGAGAAAGCCTGGAACACTGGATCAGTGAACGAGTGCTGAAACTCACTTGTACGGCCGAAGACATGATCCCGCTCGCCCAGGCGTGTGACTTTGCGGGTTCTCGCGGTGATGGAGTTCACATCTGGAAAGAGGATGAGCGACGCCAATTGTGCGCCGAATTGGACGCGGCTTTTTTCCACCTCTATGGCGTCGAGCAAGACGACGTCGAGTACATCCTCTCGACGTTTAACAACACTGGCCTCGTTGACGAATCGGAAAAACACCAGGAATTCCTCTGGCAGCGTGGTAGCACCGGTGAGCTTATCCTCGAAGCCTTTGACCGAATGAACGGGTAGCACCGACAACTTGCTTGTCGGTGTCGCGCAGCGACAAGAGGGACATGGTTCACGGCCCCGAGCCCTTTTGCGGCTGCGCCGCACGGACAAGCAAGTTGTCTGGGCTTCCCTGGCGGTGGTGCGTCGCGCGAGATTGAGGCGCGACCCTCATCCGGCGGCTAGCGCCGCCACCTTCTCCCGGAGGGAGAAGGGGTGTGTTCGGCTCGCACAAGATTGACGCGTTGGCACTCATAGCACGGCGAGCAGTAACCCTTCTCCCTCCGGGAGAAGGTGGCCGAAGGCCGGATGAGGGTCCCGTCTGCGCTGGAAATCGCGCGAGCCTGGGAGCTACCCCTCAGCGGGTAGCACCGACAACTTGCTTGTCGGTGTCGCGCAGCGACAAGAGGGACATGGTTCACGGCCCCGAGCCCTTTTGCGGCTGCGCCGCCCGGACAAGCAAGTTGTCTGGGCTACCCAGGTGTTGGGGCGTCGCGCGCGATTGAGGCGCGACCCTCATCCGTCGGCTAGCGCCGCCACCTTCTCCCCGGGGGAGAAGGGTTGTATTCGGCTCGCGCGAGATTGGGCGCCAACCGGCGAGCGCTAACCGTGGCCTGACGGCCACGGCTCTTGTCCGCTCGCCCCTAGCCCCTAATCCCTAACCCCTCTTCTTCCGCCTCTACCGCCACACACCCACCGTCGGCGCTACGGCTGCTTCGGCGCGGTTGATGGGGGCGTTCAGGCTGGGGTCGGTCAGGTCGACCAGGTTGGCGTTTGGATACGCCGGCAGGTCGAACAACTGGTTCGCCACCGGCACGTTGACCTGCACCGTGCGCAAGTCGAGTCGCATCGAGAACTGATGCGAGGGGACGGAAATCTCGACGCGCCGCGGCAAGACCGCGCCGCTCGACGGATCGCGCTCGTGCTGGCTGGTGGTCGAACTGGCGATCAAGCGCCCGCCGCCGTCATAAAGATTCTGCTGCAAGACCCAACCGGTCGACGCGTCGACGACCGTGACCTTGGTCTGGACGCCTTGCGGACCTTGGCGAGCCGTGCGGATTTCCAGCTTGCCATCGGCCGTGGGGAACGGCCCAGTGTGCTGGGCGTCGGGCTCGAAGACGACCAGCCCCAGCGCCTCGGGAATCCAATCGGGTTGCACCGGCAGCATCCGCGGCGCGGCGCTTTGGAAGTATTGCTCGTGGCGACAGAACAGCACGGCCGGCGGGTCCATGCGACGAACCCAGAACCAGAAAATCTGATCGTTGCTGCCGACGTCGAGTTCCGGCCCGGAGAGCGAAGTCTCGGCCCGCAATCGCAAGTTGCGGGCTCGTTGCCAGTTCAAGTTAGCGCGCAGGGCCGGCGTCATGGGCACCCGGATCGACGCGTCGTTCGCGGCCAGCGACTGGACCCGGCCGGTGTTCTCGTTGACCACGCGCGTCACATCGTCGAGCGTCGGACTGACGGGCAACACGCGGGGCGGGGGAGCGACGGCTTGCTTGTTCAACCAGCGCGGGCAGCCAGCGCCGCAGCAACTCGTCAACAGCGCGACCAGCAACCACGCATGCGCGCAAGTGCGCAGTCGGCGGTGGGGCGTGGTCGATGGTCGATGATCGCCGGAGAGCGTCATGCTCGGCTCAGCTAGTGCGGAAAGGTAACGTGTGACGAGTGGCGGGCGGGCAGGAGGGACGAGGTCGTGGCGGGCTGCGTGCGTCGTGATCAATCTATTTGTCAATCGGCCGGCCGATCAGTTCGGACCAGCGCTGTTGCAGGGCGGCTACTTGGGCGGCGTCGGGGACGGCGACGTCGACCTGGTAGGTCGCTTCGCGCCGTCCGCAGTACACGGTGAGCTGTTCGCGCTCGGGCGGGTCGCCCTGACTCTTGCCTAGCTCCACGGATTCTTCCAGGCGAAACACGCGGCGACGCAACAGCAACAAGGTCAGGACATAGCGCAGCGGGCGTTGATCGGGTTGACTTTCCAAGTCGTCGAACAGTTGCAGCAGCAGATCGCTCGGCGCCATCCGCTGGGCGCGCGCCTCGCGGCTGGGGACGTGCGAGCGCCACCAGCTAACCATCTCGGGCGTCGGGCCGGGCCAGGCGCTGGCGGCGTAGTCCACGCGCTTCAGGTCGCCCGCTTCGCGCACCAGGGCCGAGACAATCGCCTCGCCGTCGGCCAACGCGCGGCCCGTGACCGCGCAGACGCGCGAACAGCGCTGGATTTCAAAGTCCATGCCTAACACCGCAAGCCTCTGCCAATGGCACTTGTGCCGCTCACGCCCCGTGCCGCTAACGTCCCAGGGGTCCGTCGACAAGCGGCGGGATAGTAAGCCTTTGCGCCGGCGGCGCGAAGAGCAGCAAGCGGGGCCAGAAGAGCGACGACTTAGCCGGCGGACGTGCTACCGCAAATCGGCGACCAAGTCGCCGGCTTGGAAATGCAGCTAGCGGTGCTGGCGTGGGGCGCGTGAAGTGTTACCTGCGGCGTTCGATTTCGTCGTGGGCCAGCTTGTGAATCTTGGCACAGGAGATTTTCTCGACGTGCTCGAACTGGTCGTCCTGGGCGGCCGCGGTGTATTGCGACCAGTCCTGTTCGGCGTCGGGCAGGGTCGCCAGCCTTTGCAACATTTCGTCCGAAGCCTTGGCCGCCACGCGCGGCAGCAAGCGTTCCAACGAACGAATGACGGTGCCGGCGCAGTACCGGTCGCCGGCCAGCGCCGCCAGCGGTTCGAGCGCCGCGGCTGTCCCGACGCGCCCCAGGGCGTCGATCGCCGCCAGCCGCACCATGCGATCGGTGTCGTCAAGCGCCGCGAGTAAGGCCGGTTCGATCCGCGGGTCGCGCTGACGTGCCAGCGCGTCAATCGCTTCGCGCCGCATTCGCCAGTCGCTGTCCTTCAGCGCTTTCAGGACCGGCTCGACCGATTCCTCGCTTTGCAGTTTTTCCAAGGTCTCGAGCGCGGCCAGCCGGACGTCCAACTCGCCGGTCTCAAGCGCCTCGACCACGTCGGTAACCGAGATTTGGGCGAGGGCCGACTGGCTCCAATTGGGGTCAATTCGATCGAGCGCTTCCGAAGCGCCGCGCTGCACCACGCGGTCGGCGTCGGTTAGCGCCTCGACCAACAGTGGCACCGCCGATTGGCCCACCTCGACCAGGGCCTGCATGGCCATTCGACGAACTTCCGGCGCTGGATCGGCCAGCGCGTTGATCAACGGCGCGACGGCCAGCGCGTCCTTGAGTTGGCCCAGCGAGTCAGCCGCCGCCCCCCTCACGTTGGCGTCCTGATCGGCCAAGGCGTGGCTCAACGGTTCGACCGCCGCCGCGTCGGCCAGCGCGCCCAGGGCCACGGCCGCCGCCTCGCGCACGTGGCGTTCCGGATCGCTAAGTAACTTCGTCAACGGTGTAACAGCCCGGGCGTCGTGGATGCCCCCCAAGCTGGTCGCCACCGAGGCCCGTTGTAGCCAGCCTTCGTCGGTGGTGGCATCGATCAGCGATGGAAGCGCGGCGGGGTCGCCGATTTTGCCCAGCGCCTCGGCCGCCGCGGCGCGGACCAGGCCGCGCTGATGCTCGACCGCTTGGACCAGCGCTGGCACGCCGCGGCGGCTGCCGATGGCGCCGAGCGCCTGGACCGCGGCCAGCACGACCAGCGAGTTGTCATCGGCAAGCAGCGCGACGAGCGGCTCGACGGCGGCTTCGTCTTTCAGCGCGCCGAGCGCTTCGATACAAGCCGAGCGGACGGTGTAGTCATCGTCATTCAGGCGCGCGATCAGCGCCGGCACGGCGCGGCGATCGTTCAATTGCGCCAGCGTGTTGGCGGCCGACCAGCGAACGTCGCCGTCGAGGTTGTCCAGCGTTTCGATCAGCGCCGGCACGGCCGGCGGGCCGATCTTCAACAGGGCGCGCGAGGCGGCCGAACGGAGCGTGGTCGAACCGCCGCGCACCGCGGCAATCAAGGGCTCGACGGCCGGAGCGCCGATTCGGGCCAAGAGGTTGACCGCGATGTCGCGCTGTTCTTGCCCCCGGTCGGCCAGCACTTCCTTGAGGGGTTCGACGGCGGGACGGCCCAGCTTGACGAGCAGATCGCCGACGCGTTGCCGCATGGCCCAGCGCTCGTCGCGCAGCGCGCCGACCAGCGACGTGGCGGCCCCCTGGCCCATCCGCTCGAGCGCGTCGGCGGCGGTGTTCCAAGTTAATGGATCGTCAGACGCCAATTGGCGTAATTGCCACCAGGCTCGAATGGACATGGCGTCAAAATCAGGGTGAGAGCGAACCGCCGGCAGATTGCCGTTCTAATGTACGCCGCCGAGCGGGCGATTGCATCTGTCAGCCCGGTCAGCCCAACCGTCCGGCACAACTTGGGCCGATTTTGCCGCTTCTAACGCGCCGAAAACTTGCCGGACAAAGCCGAAATCACCGCGAACCTTGTCCCTGGCAAGACATTCCTGAGGGGGCCCGCAAGGCATAGAATACGATTGGATGGATGGTCCCGGGTCCGCGGCCCGGACATCGAAGCGCCCCGAGTTGAGGAAGGCTGCAAGCTATGGCCGAGCCACGCAACATCAAGATTTTCGATACCACGCTGCGCGACGGCGAGCAATCGCCGGGTTGCAGCATGAACACCAACGAAAAGCTCGAACTGGCTCACGCCTTGGTCGAGTTGGGGGTTGATATCATCGAGGCCGGCTTCCCGATCGCCTCGCCGGGCGACTTTGAAGCGGTCAAGACCATTGCCGGCGAAGTTCGCGGCGCGACGGTCTGTGGCTTGGCTCGTTGCAATTCGCAGGACATCGACCGCGCCTGGGCCGCCCTGCAAGGGGCCGAGAAGCCGCGCATCCACGTTTTTCTGGCGACCAGCGCCATCCATCGCGAATTCAAGCTCAAGATGGACAAGGCCGAGATCATTCGCCGCGCGGTGGCCGGCGTCGAGTTGGCCCGCGGCTATTGCCCCGACGTCGAGTTCTCGCCCGAGGACGCCGCGCGAACCGAGATTGATTTTCTCTGTGAAGTGGTCGAAGCCGCCATTGCCGCTGGGGCCACCACCGTCAACATTCCCGACACGGTCGGCTACGCCACGCCGACCCACATGGGGAACGTCATCCGCACGCTGCGCGAGCGTGTGCCGAACATCAATCAGGCGGTGATCAGCATTCACTGTCACAACGACCTGGGGCTGGCCACGGCCAACAGTCTGGCCGCCGTCGAAAACGGCGCCGGCCAGATCGAATGCACGATCAACGGCATTGGCGAACGGGCCGGCAACACCGCCCTGGAAGAAGTCGTGATGGCGCTCCGCACGCGCTCGGACTACTATCGGGCCACGACCCGCATCAATACCCAGCGCCTGGTACCGACCAGCAGGCTGTTGTCATCGATCACCGGGATGCTGGTGCAGCGCAACAAGGCGATCGTCGGCCGCAACGCATTTGCTCACGAAGCCGGCATTCACCAGGACGGTATGCTGAAGGAGCGCTCGACCTATGAGATCATGCGTCCGGAAGATGTGGGCCTGGCCAAGACCGACCTGGTGCTGGGCAAGCACAGCGGCCGGGCCGCGATTGCCGATCGGGCCAAGGCGCTGGGCTATGAGCTGACGTCCGAGCAGTTGCAAACCGTTTGCGACCAGTTCAAACAACTGGCCGACAAGAAAAAGGAACTCTACGACGCCGACCTGGTGGCGCTGATCGAGCAGGACACTCGCGACAGTGGAGACGTCTGGACCTTGACCGATTACCGGCTGCTGATCCACAGCCACGAGGTGCCCAGCGTCCGACTGACCCTCGAACGGGGTCAGCAACGCGCGGTGCGCGACGTGAACGCCGGCGACGGGCCGTTCGACGCGCTGTTCTGGGCCATCGAGGAGATCACCGGCATCTCGGTCGACTGCAAGGACTTCAACGTCCACAGCGTCTCGGTCGGCAAGGACGCCCAGGGCGAGGTGACCGTCGAGGTGCAATACCAGGGCCAGCTTTACCGGGGCCGCGGCGTTTCAACCGACAGCGTCGAAGCGGCGGTGAAAGCGTTCTTGAACGCGATCAATCGCATTCTCGCCGCCGGCGGCCGTCCGACCGAGCGGCTGAGCCCGTTCACCACCGAAACGCCCAAGCCGCGCATTGCGGCGACGTAGGGCAAGTCAGCAACGGCTCTACTCGAACAAGTTTCCATACTTGCGAGCGCCATGCAGGACGCGAATCACGAGCGCGCCATCGGCCAGAGGGCGATAGAAGATGACGTAGTTCTGCACGACAAAGGACCGCATTTCCATCGCGTGTCGTGCCTGTGAGACGCCCATCTCTGGCTGTTCAGACAACAGCTTCAGCACGTCGTTGATTCTTGCCAACAGCCGATCCGCTGCGCTCTGACTGTGGTTTTCAACGGCAATGTACGTCCAGATCTCGTGCAGATCGTGAACGGCCGCTGGCGATAGCTCAACCCTGGGCATGATCGCCTTGGCGTGCTTCGAAACGACGGTGAGCTTCCGCCAAGAACTCTTCCAAATTCCATTCGACGCACGGGCCGCTATCTAAGCTATCGAGCCCGACTTGTAACCATTCCTGGAATTTGCGTTCCAGCAGCAGTTGATAGTCCTGCTTGCTGACAATCACGTACGAGGTTTGGCCTAGCTCGTCCTGAACTTCGAGCGGCCCCCCTTGCTGCTGCTTGAGGGTCGCCGAAAGCTCGCTGTTAAGTCGCGGTGTCATGCCACCCATTATAGCCATCGCCAGGCGCCTTTGTAGATTCCTTTCGCCGACTCACTTGGGCGGCCGACTTTTGGCTTCTTCCCGCTCGCGCATTTGCTGGCCGCGCAGGCGCACCAACTCGGCCCCCAGAAACAGCGCGGCACTCGAATAATAGAGCCAGACCAGAATGCCCATGAACGCGCCGACCACGCCGTAGGCGCTGTAGTGATCGCCGACCAGCACCCATTGCAGCCCCAGTTGTCCCAACCACCAAGCCACGGCCGCCAGAATCGCCCCTTGCCAGGCGTGCCACCACAGCACTTTGGCCTTGGGCATGAAGCGGTAGATCAGCAAAAAGACCAGCATGTAAATCAGCGGCGTCAGCGCGCGCTGCAGCGCCTGCCACAGGAACAACGCCGCCGAAGAGTCGCCCAAGTATTGCTCGAAGCTGCTCAGCGAGAGATTCGCGATCAGCACGACCGCCAACACCACCCCGAGTCCCAGCATCAACAGGAACGCGACCAGCCGATTGACCAGCAGGTTGCGCACCGAGCGCCAGAAGCCACCCGACGGCTGAGCCGGCCCGTGCCAGATGCGATCGAGCGTGGCGTCGATCTGCAGGAAGATGCCGATGGCGGCGATCAGCAGCGCGCCAATCCCGACGGGGCCGCCGATGCCGGCGTCGCTGCGGATTTGCGACAACACTTGGCCGACTTGCTGGGCCATCCAGGGGCTGCTGCTCTCTTCGATCAGTTCGATCAACTGGGCCTGTCCCGATTGGACGGCGTCGGAATGCCGGGCCACGATCCCCAGCCCCGCCAGCGTCATCAGGCAAACCGGAAACAGCGAGAACGCCCCATAGAACGCCACCGCGGCGCTCCGCCAGGAACATTCGTCCTCGTTCCAGTGACCGATCAGCGTGGTGATGTTCCACCACAAACGCGACATCGCCCAACGAAGCATCGATCAACTCTCCACGTGCCGAGGAGCGCCAGGCGCGCTCGCTGGCCCACGTGGTCAACGTGGGGCGATCAGCGCGCCGCGGCGGCGGCCGCGCCGGGCGGCCCCGCGCTTTGAATATAGCTGATCAGGTCGCGGACTTGCTGGGCTGAGAGCGGATCGAGCAGTTTTTCCGGCATCATCGACAACGGCGCCGGCTCCAACTGGTCGATATCGGCCTGGTCAACCGTGGTCCGCTGGTTCTTCGCGTCGAGCAAGGTCACCGTGGCCGGCGTGTTTTCGACCAGCAACCCGCTCAGCGAGCGGCCATCGTTCAACAGCGCCTGGTACAACAGATAATCCTTGCGGATGACCGCGCTGGGGTCGACCAGGCTGGTCAGCAGGAAGTCCAGGTTCTTGCGATCGGCGCCGGTCAACTCGGGCCCAATCTTGTTCCCTTCGCCAAACAGATTGTGGCACGTGGCGCAAACCTTGGTGAACACCTCCTTGCCCGCCACGGGATTTCCCGGCGCGAGCTTGAGCGAAGTCTTCACCCCGTGAATAAAGGCCCGCTTTTCATCGGGCGTGGCTTGTCCCATCTTGCCCCAATGCTTCTCGACCAGCCTGGTCAGGTCGGCGACGTTCAAGCCGACAATCTGGCGCAACTCTTCGGTGCCGATCTCCTTGGGGTCCATCCGCCCGCCGTCGACTTCGGCCAACAGCAATTGCGCGCCTGCCGCCCGCGCGCACAACAGGCTGCGCGTCACGCTGCGCAAGTCGGCCGGCAGCGCCGGGTACAACTTGACGAGCGCCGTGGCGATCTTGGGATCGTTGAATCGTTGCAGAGCCAACAGCGCCTCTTTCCGCACCTTGCCCGACGCCTTAGGCTGCTCGACCACACCCAACAGCACCGGCACGCATTCCGTCCCGGCCACCTGTCCGACCAGATTGATCAGCACCAGTCGTTCCTTCTCGGGCGTCCCGGCGTCGGCGACCCGGGCCAAGGCCAGATCGTGCGCCGGTTGATAATTGACGCGCAGCGCCAACTTCAACAGCGGCAACGTGTGATGCCCCTTGGACCAGACTTCGGCAATCGGCGCGGCCAACTGCTTTGGCGGCGATTCGAAGCGGCGACCTTGCAACCCTTCGGTCATGCCGGCAAAGACCAGCTCGGCGTCTTGCGCGCTGGGGGCCAGCGACAACAGCCGGGCCGCCGAATCGAAATCGGCCGGCGTGCCAGCGGCGCAATAGCGCCGCGCCAGGCGTTCGATCATCGCTTGCCGCGCCAGGGGCAACTGCCACGCGGCCGGGTCAGTGAACAGGCTGAGCACCGCTTCCCGATCGCTGGTCGCTTTGTCCTCGATCGCCCACCACAAGAGTAGTGGAATGAACGGATCCTTCACGTCGTCGGCGTGGCGCAGCATGGCCGCCACGATCGGCAGCCCGTCGCTGGCATTCAGCCGCTTGGCGGTGCAAGCCAACTGCGAGCGCACTGTGGGATGCTGCTCGCTGGCGGCGAGCGCGATCAGCCGGTCCCGTTCGTCGGGTGTCAATGTCCGATCGTCCCCCAGGAAGCGCACGCCCCAGGTCCGCACGTCCGCGGCGCCGTGCCCCAAGGCCTGTAGCGCCAGCTTCTCGTCCCACGCCCCGGTGACGTACAACGTCCAGAGCGATTCCAGCGCCCGGTGCTCGTCGATGCCACGCAGATCGCGCTCGAGCGCCGGCCAAATCTCGCTCGGCTTGCGCTCGGCCAGCACTTGCCGCGCCTGGCGAACGTACCAGTCGTTCTTGTGCCCGAGCATCTTCACGAGCGCTTCGGTCGGCGTCTTGTCCAAGTCGAACGGTGCGGCCGGCGGTACGCCCTTGTACTTTAAGCGATAGATGCGTCCGTTTGATTTGTCCCAGTCGTCGCGCGGGTCGACGTGGTTGGCGCGCTGATCGTACCAGTCGGCGATGTACAACTGTCCGTCCGGCCCGACGGTGCAATCGACCGGGCGGAACCATTGATCGTCGGTCGTTACCAACTGGTCGCCGTGGCTGTTCTTGAACGTCGAACCATCGACCTCGATGCGGTGCCAGTTGATCGCGTTCGACAACACGTTCGCGGCCAGATACTGATTGCGCAGGTAATACGGATAGGCGTCGGCCTGGTAGACAATGCCGCCGATCGTCACATGCCCGCCGACAAAATCCTTGTACGGAGCGTGCGTGAAATAGCCGAAGGCATAGGGGTTTTGCAACTCGCCGTGCTTGCCGAAGTTCTTTTCGTAGTAGGCGCCCTGCACCTGGTGCAACATGGCCCGCTGGCCGTAGTTGGTGCCGGCAATGATGTTGCCGTGCCGATCGAAATCGACGCCCCAGGTATTGCCGCCCCCCTCGGCGAACAGCTCGAACTTCTTGGTCACTGGGTGATAGCGCCAGATGCCTTGCTGAAAGGTGAGGTCGCCAATGTGCGCCGTCACGGTGCTTCCTTGCGCGCCGTACAGCCAGCCGTCGGGCCCCCACTGCAGCGAGTTGAGCACCGCGTGCGAGTCCTCCATGCCGAAGCCTGACAACAGCACTTCGGGATCGCCGTCGGGAACATCGTCGCGGTTTCGGTCGGGATAGAACAGCAAGTAAGGCGTCTGGGCGACGAACACGCCGCCGTAGCCAATCGCCAGCCCAGTGGCCAGATTCAAATCGCTGATGAAATCCTTGGTCTTGTCCGCGCGGCCATCGCCGTCGGTGTCTTCGAGGATCGTGATCCGATCGACTCCCTTGGGCCCCTTCGGCGGCGGCTCGGGCACGCGGTCGTAAATGGTCCGCAGGTAGTTGTCGACCTTCACCGCCTTGAGCCCGGCGGGGTTCGGATACTGCAGGTATTGAATCACCCACATCCGTCCGCGGCGGTCGAACTGCATGGCCACCGGCTGGCGGATCATCGGCTCGGCCGCCACTAGTTCCATGCTGAAGCCCGCGGCGGTGTTGAACTTGCGCAGAGCTTCCTCGGGGGACAAGCCCTCGGCCCGGGCCGAGACGGCGAGGCTGCCCCAGAACACAAACGCGATTGCACCAGCTAGAACGCGGGCGCAGCCAGTGACGGCAAATAATCGCAACATGGAAACCACTCCAGGCGGGGCGTGAACCAAGATGGGGAGTCAAGGCGGGCAGGCGGCCATTTTAACCTGGGGCGCGCCAAGATTAAAGTGAATTCACTTTCCCCCGCCCAGAGGTTGCCAAGGTGCGGCCAGGAACGGGATTCCCTTGGTCCGTGGGAAAAACTCGGCGGGAATGAGGAAGCCCGCAACCCGAATGACAAAGGCTCGACGGCGTGATGCTGGCCACGCTCATCCCTTGGCGGAAGAATTCTTTCAGGAACAGCGCGCGACTCGCGGCGCGGCGATATCCCCGCACCGGCATGGCAGCCTCCTTGCGGCAAGCGAAGGGAATTGGACCCAGGCGCGGTCGTTATAGAAACCGCGCGGCCAGGGCGTCAACGCATTCACCAAGGTCTAACCAATTGCAATTGCGTCGCGAGCAATTGGGGCAAGTTCGACGCAGTGATAGCGTCAGGTAGCCCGGACAACTTGTTGTCCGGGTCGCGTTAGCGACAAGAGGCCCAAGTACAACAGCGATGAATCTTGCGCGACGCCCACACTGCTCCCTCTTGTTGCTGCGCAACCCCGACAACAAGTTGTCAGGGCTACCCTCAACTTGAGGTCGCGCGACGAATCTCAACGCGACGCGGCTCCACGGATGCCCAACAGGGCCAGCGCCGGCGAGGTGGCGATCGTCGTTACCAGCGCCATCAGCACCATCATCGCGAACAGCGTCGGTGAAATGACGTTCATATCGAGGCCGATGTTGAGCACGATCAACTCCATCAGCCCGCGGGTGTTCATCAACACGCCGAGCGCCGTGGCGTCGCGCCAGTTCAACCCGGTAAGCCGCGCCGCGGCGGCCGAGCCGCCGAACTTGCCGAGCGTGGCCACCACGATGATCGCCGCGACCCACAGCCATTGCTCGGCCCCCGCGACCAGGCCGATTTGCGTGCGCATGCCCGTAAAGGCGAAAAACGCCGGCAGCAGGGCCGCGGCCACCAGGTCTTCGAGTTTTCCGATCATCTCGCGGGCGATGGCGCTGTCGTGCGGAATGACCGCGCCGAGCAAGAACGCGCCGAAGATCGCGTGAACACCAATCCATTCGGTGACCAGCGCCGACAGGAACACTGCCGCCAGCACGCTGGCGACGACGACTCGCGAGATCGCTTGCCCGCGGTCGGGGGGAATCAAACGAACCAATAGCGGCCGCACCACCAGAAACATCAGCGCGATGAACGCCACGGCCAGCAGAATGGTCGCCAGCGCCGAACCAAAGGTTGCCCCGGCCAAACCGACGACCAGCGCCAACAAGCACCAGGCCGTCACGTCGTCGGTCGCGGCACAGGTCAGGGCCAGCACGCCGAGTTCGGTCTTGGTCATTTGCCGGTCGCCGAGAATTCGGGCCAACACGGGAAACGCCGTGACCGACATGGAAATACCCATGAACAGCGCGAACGACGTGAACGGCACGCCGGCCGGCGCCAGTTGCGTGAAGATCAACAACGCCAGCGCCGAACCGAGCACGAACGGCAAGACAATACTGGCGTGCGAGATCGCCACGGTGGCATGTCCACGCTCGCGCAGCAGGTCGGCGTTCAGCTCGAGCCCGACGGTGAACATGTAGAGGATCACGCCCAGTTGCGCGATCACACCCAGGTAAGGCGCGACCGACGGCGGCAGGACGTACGCCGCCACGTCCGGTGAAATCCGTCCGAGCAACGACGGCCCCAGCAAGATGCCGGCCACGACTTCGCCGATGACCGGCGGCTGGTGCAAGTATTTGAAGACGAAGCCCAGCACTTGTCCCGTGGCCATCACCGCCGCCAAAGCCAGCAGGACGTGGAACAGGACTTCCCCTTTGCTCAGCGCCTTTGCGGCCGGAGTACCGGCGCTCTTGGCCGTCGCGGTCGATGCCGCCTCGACCGTCGTCGCGGCCACGGGCGGAGCAAGCTGCTCGCCGAAGTGGCGAATCACCAGGAACGCCACGACCGCGCCGGCCAGCATCAACAGATAGCCGCCGGTCAGGGCGACACTGCGACCGCGGACGCTGATGACGGAATCGGTCATGATGTGCTGGCGAGCCAGGAACGAAGCGGTGAGGTGAACCGTTCCACTCTATTCCAAACCGGCCGCCAAGCAAAACCCCCGCGGGGATAGGTAGTGGGTTAGTTTGCTGAAGCGGGGTGGCGGGGTCAGAACGAAGTGATGGCCCCGAACCGTCATCACAGGGCCATCGCTGCGCTCTGACCCTGCCACCCAACGTCTTAGATTCAAACTGACCCACTGCCCAAGCGGACGGCGAGCAAATGCGTGCGAAACGGCGCGCACCTTAGGCCGACTGTGCCAAGAGTGCCCGGGCGTTCTTCTCGGCCACGGCGGCCCAAGCCTCGTGGGCCAGCGCCGACTCCTGCAACTTTAGCACCGCTGATTCGTAATAGAAAAACGGGAAATGCGAGCCGAACACGATCCGATCGAGCCCGACCGCGGCGATTAGTTTCGACACTCCCTCAACGCTCTCCAACATGGCGATGTCGAACCAGACCTGGCCGGCCGTGGCCAGCTTTGACGCCTGTTCGATTCGCATGGCGCGAAAGCCGTTCAAGATCACCACCCGCAGCTTCGGCGTCGCCGCCAGCAGCTTGCCGAGTCCCGTCGCGTCGACGTGCGGCGCTCGGGCCAGCGCCGGCTGAGTGCGCTCGTCTTCCATGCTGAGCGCGATCTGCACGATCAGGCCGCGGCGCTCGGCCTCGGCCAATAATTCGGCGAACTCCGGCGCGTCGAGCTTGTAGCCGTGGTAATTAGGATTGAGCCGAATGCCCGGCATCTTGTGCAATTCGTGGCAGCGGCGGACGTCGTCTTGCCAGTTGGGCAACGTCGGGTTCACCGCGCCGAACGGCACCAGCAACTTGTCGGCCACGCCGGCGCAGGTCTTGGCCAACTGTTCATTGACGTCCGCCAGGTCGCGCTGCCACAGCCCGTCGTAGCTGCCGGCCCAGGCTTGGACCGTGCCCGAGGCGCGCAACTTCTCGAGCAACTCATCAAGCCGGCTGCCGTACAAGCGGCGGAACGGCCACGAGCCCAGGTACACGTTCGTATCGATGATCGGCTTCATGCCTTGACCCCCTTGTCGCGCAGGATTGGCAACATCAGGTTTCGCAAGTTGTCGCGGAAGATGGCGCGTTTGGCCGCGTCCGAAACACGCGCGCCGCGGACCTTGGCCAGTTGCGAGGCAAAGCTGCGGCCGGCGGCGTCGCTGCCGTAAATGACCCGCTCGTGCCCCAATTCGCGGACGGCCATTTCGGTAAGGCCATTCGTCGGGTCGGACCCAGCCAGATCGACCAGCACGTTCTTTTCGTCACGTACGGTGCGAACGCCAATCTCCCACGTGCCGCCGGTGTGGCCACAGATAAACTTCACGTCGGGATGCCGCCGGGCCATCGCCACCAATTCTGCTGGCGTCGATTCGCCCGCGTATTGGGTGCCGTCGGTCTTGGCCCAGGTGTGTTGAAAGATGACGGCCTTCAACTCGGCCGCGCGGCGGATGATCGGATCGATCTCGACTTCGTTGCAGTGACGCGCCACCCACAGCTTGATGCCGACCATCGGGCCATTGGCCACGCAACGGTCGATCTCGGCCAGGCTGGTTTCGACGTGCTTGGCGCTGACATAGACGAATCCGAACGCCCGATCGTGCCAGTGTTCGAGCGCCGTGAGCACCATGTCGTTCTCTTCGCGCAGCCGGGCCGGGCTGGGATCCTGGCTGAACGGCCAGCCCATGTAGACGCACATTCGCTCGATGCCCATCCGGTCGGCAATCTCGACCAGCCTGGCCATTCGCTCGCCCGGCGTGCGCCCGTCCAGCCCGTTCAAGTGGCAATGCAGATCCCAGATCATTGGATGTCCTCGGTTCTTAGTCAGTTGTCAGTTGCGAATTGTTAGTGGTCCGTTGTCCGTCGTCAGTTGCACTTTGCTTCGCGCTCAGTGAAGATCGCATGCCATCAAACGCTTCCCCCACAACTGACTACTGACAACGGACAACTGACGAAATCACCTCCCCCGCAACAACGCAATCACATCCGCCACGTCCTGCGGCGTCAACTTGTTCTCGAGTCCCTCGGGCATTAGCGACGCGCCGGTGCTTCCCAACTCGTCGATGTCCTGCCGCAGCACCGTCTCTTGCTGGTTCTCTTGACGCTTCAAGGTGATGCTCGTCGGCGTCTCGCTGGCGATCAACCCCGTGACCGCGCGGCCGTCGTCCAACTGGGCGATGTATTGCACGAAGTTCGGGCCGACTTCCCGGTTCGGGTCCAACATCGCGACGAGCAGTTCGCTCGGGCTGCGATGCTGGATCGTGGCCAGGTTCGGACCAACGTCAAACCCGCGCTCGCGCCAGCGGTGACACTGGGCGCACTCGCGCTGATAGACCGTCAATCCGCGGGTCGCGTCCCCCGACAGCTTCAGCGCTGGTTCGTATTTGGCGATGATCGGCTGTCGACCGCCCGCGCGCGCGGCATCGAACAGCTTCTCGGCTCGGCTGCGCACGGCCGGATCCTTGTGCTCGCGCAGAAGTTTTTGGCGCGGGGCGCTGACATAGCTGCGCGGCACGCCGCCACTTTCAATGGCCGACAACAACGGGTCCAAAAAGCCAGGCCGCGTTAACAATGCCTCGACGATCTCGCTCCGCATCGTTGGCGTGTAACTGGCCCAATTGGCCATCAACAGCGGCGGCACTTCCGGACTGTCGAAGCCGGCCAGGGTCTTCACAGCAGCCAATTGCACGGCAGCGGTCTGACGCGAGCCGAGCAACTCGGCATAGACGTCTCGGTACTCGGCCAGGGGCGCGAGCGCCAGGGCCGCGAGCGCCAACTCGCGCGTCTCGGCGCTGGCTTGTGCGTTGCGCGCCAAGGCTGCCGC
Source organism: Planctomycetota bacterium (assembly GCA_018242585.1). Lineage (NCBI taxonomy): Bacteria > Pseudomonadati > Planctomycetota > Planctomycetota bacterium. The sequence goes on along the minus strand of JAFEBQ010000024.1, from coordinate 22,740 downwards.
CGCAGCCAGCGTCTCGCTCACGGCCTGCTGCGCGCCGGATTCTTTGGTCCAAGTGGTCAGCGCCACGCGACTGCGTTTCGCCCCTTGTCCCAAGCCGACCAGGGCCGCAATCCGCAATGTCTGCTGATCGCCCGAAAGTTCGACCTTGCCGAGCATTGCCAGGAACTCGCGGGCGTGCGATTCGTCGCGCATGGCCCCGACCACGAACGCCAGGTCGCGGGCCACGGCCGCCGCCGCCGGGTGACGCCGCCACGCGGCATCGTCCCACAATTCGGTCAGCAACGTGCCGGCCATCGCGGGACGCGAGCTGAGGACTGCTGAGCGAATCCACACGTCTCCCATGTCGATTTGCATGATGTCGACCAGCGCTTCGGCGACCCCGGGTGCTTCGACTCCCCCCAGCGACAGGGCGACCTGAAAACGAACGCATGCGCTTTCGTCGTCGGTCAGCGTCAACACCTTCTCGAGCAGGCGCGGGTCGTTGCGCAATCGTGGCTCGGCCAGGCGCACCGCATGTTCGCGCACGCCAGGAGCTGGATCCTTGAGCGTCCGGACCAAATCATCACGTTCGAGCGCATTCAACCCGACCAGGGTGTATAGCGCGTGCAATCGAGCCAGCGGCGACGACGATTCTTGCAGTAATTGACGCAACAGCGGCACGGCGGTCATGTCCTGCCGCTCGAACAACAACCGCTGGGCCGTCTCGCGCCACCAACTGTTCGGGTTGGCCAACTGATCTACTAGCTCGGCCACGCGAGCCTTGCCCAGCTTCGGCGGCGGCGGGGCCTTGAACCCCGGCGGGCTCAACCGATAGAGCCGGCCACGATCGGCGCCGCTGCGCAGGTCGAGCTGATCCTTCAAGTCATCCGGGATCGACCAAGGATGCTCGATCGTCTCGCGATACATGTCCAGCACGTGCAGGGTGCCGTCCGGCGCGTTGATGAAATTGACCGGGCGGAACCAGTTGTCGGTCGAGGCGACGAACTCGACTTCCTGTTCGCGCGGCGCGCGATGCGACACGAACGTCGGCCCGACCGGCGCGAGGATTTCGCGATGGATCAAGTTGCCGGCCACTTCGCCGATAAACAAATTGCCATAGTATTGCGGCGGGTAAGCGGTCCCCCGATAGACCGTCACACCGGCCGCCGAGGTCACGTAGCCGACCGCGGCGCTCTCGCTGCGCGGCGTGCGCACATTGCCCGCCGCGGCCAACCGCTCGGCATTGATCACCCGCCACGGTTCCGGCGGGCTGCGGCGATAAACCTTCACCGTGTCGCCACCGGCGGCCACGTCCTGCACCGCCGAAGCCAGCGGCAAATACGGGTTGCGGGCCAGATATCGGGCCGGCAGGACGACATGTTGCGCCGGATTGCGAATGTTGCAGATGAACCGATTGCCATCGTCGTCGAAGGCGTTGCCAAACCGCGCGCCGCCGCTGAGCAGGCCGATTTCGAGTTGCCGCGGGTCGAAGGCAAAGTCATTGCGGGCGAGGGTGGCAGGCTTCGCCCCTTTGCCGCCGCTCGAAGCGGCCAGGTTTTCGATCACGCCGCCGTTGCTCGCCCCGGCGCCGTAAATGCGATTGTCGAGCCCCCACTGCAGGTTGTTGATAATCGCCTGGACGTTCAGCTTGCGAAAACCGGTGAACACCTTGCGGCGAATGTCGGCCCGGCCGTCCCCATTGGTGTCCTTCACGTACCACAGGTCGGGCGTGGCCGCCACGAACGCGCCCCCGTCGTACAGGGCGATGCCCGAGGCCCAGGAAAGCTCTTCGGCCAGGACGTGACTCTTGTCGAACCGGCCGTCGCCGTCGGTGTCTTCGAGGATGCGCACGCGACCGAGCGGCGGGTCGTGCGAATGGTCCTGGTAGGGGCGATCGTTTTTCTTGTCGGCGTACGGGTAGTCGTTCATCTCGACGACCCAGGCGCGACCATTTTCGTCATAAGCCATCGCCACCGGATCGGTCAGCAGCGGCTCGGCCGCGATCAGGTCCATTGTAAAGCCGTCGCGAGTGAGCATTGTCTTGGGCGCATCGGCCGGCGCGGTGGCCGGCAAGCGTAGCTCGTTCGAGCCGGCGGGCGTGGACGTGGGCTGCTGCGCCATGAGCGCGACCGCGCCGGCGACGACGATCGCGACACTGACGCCGCACAATAAGCGATTGTTCGGCATCATCGCGACGCTCCTGTTGCCGGTTCGGTGGCGGGCCACCAGGCGTCGAGCGATTCGCGCAGTTCCGCCACTCGTTTCGGCTCGATGTGCGCCAGGTTGGTCGTCTCGCCGGGATCCTTGGTCAGATCGTACAGTTCGATAGGGCCTTCTTCGTTCGACGGTTGCGGAACGATCAGCTTCAGGTTGTTCGCAATGCACCACCGCCAGCGCAGATTCCGGCTGGGCACATTGACGTCGACCGCATTGTGGGTGAAGCATTCGCCGTAGATCGTGCGCCGCTCGTCACGGGCCGAGGCGTCGAGCAAGTCGACTCCTTGCATGGTCGGCATGCGGTCGAGGCCGACGATCTTGAGCACGGTCGGCGCGATGTCGATCGTCAACACCCGCTGGTCGCTCTTCGCGGGCTTGATGTGCCCCGGCCAGCGCAGCATCAACGGCGTGCGCAAGCCGCCGTCGTATTGCGATTGCTTGGAGCGAGCGGCGTACTTATTCACCGTGGGCGATTGAATCCAGCCATTGTCGGTGACGTAGATCACCAGAGTGTTGTCGCTTAGCTTGCGCTGGTCCAGAAAGTCGAGCAACTCGCCGCAGGTCGTGTCGAAGCGCTCGACGTTGGCCCAATACTTGGCCACCGCTTCGTTCGGTGCCAGCGGCAAATACTTGGCCAACAGTTCGGCCGGCGGGTCGTGCGGCGTGTGGGGCAACATCGGCGCGTACCAGAGGAAGAACGGTTGCCGGGCGGCGACGCTCGCGTCGATGAAATCGTACATCGGTTGCATGGTCTTGCGGCCGATGTCGAGGCCGGCGTCGCCATGCCGGCCACCCAGGCTCATGCCGGCGGTGAAACGCCCGCGGCGGAAGTCGCCTTCCCACCACTTGCCGGTCTGAAAGCTCGCGTAGTTCAGCTTGCCCAGCAACCCCGGCAGCGTGGCACAGGCGTCGAGCTTGGCGATCATTTGCTGACGCTGAGCCAGGAAGGTGGGGTCTTTCTCGGCGTTGCGTTTTTTATCACCAGGTAAGGGAGGGTCGTTGCTGGTGATGGCGTGCTGATGGGGGTATAGCCCGGTGAGCATCGTCACCAGACTGGGTCGACAGAGGCTGCACGGCGAGTAGGCGTTGCGAAAGGTCAGGCTCTCGCTGGCCAACCGATCGAGCCGCGGTGTGCGAATGTGTGGGTGGCCCAGAAAGCTGTAGTCGTCACTCCCTTGATCGTCCGAGACGATCAGCACGACGTTGGGCGTCTCGGCGGCCGGGGTCACGCGCGCGACGAGCAGCATTGCCGCCAGGCCGAGCAACACTCGCCAAGTGAATCCACTTTGTCGGCGCGGCGCGGCGGGACGACGGGCGAGAACCGGTGACATGCGAGCTTCCTTCCCAGAGTAGCGACGAACCTTTGGGGGGAACGGGGCGGGACTGATAATGTCACCCGCCGCCCGGCGAATTGCAACCAGAAAGCTTGCCCACTCGCCCAGCGTCGGGGGCTAGAAACCGGGGCCGCGAACGCCTATTTTCAAGGGCCACGCGCCGCGCTGGCCCGCGACTGGCTAGCAACCTGCCGCGCCACACCGAACATTGGACACGCTCGCAACTTCTGACATCCCGCATCTCACGAGGTCCGCAATGAAGAAGCCGTTGAACATCGGCATGGTCGGCTATGGGTTCATGGGGCGCACCCACTCGAACGCCTATAGCCAGGTGGGGCACTTTTTCGACCTCGAATACCAGCCGGTCCTCAAGGCGGTCTGTGCGCGCGACCCGGAAAAGGTTCGCGCGTTCGCCGACAACTGGGGCTACCAGTCGGTCGAAACCGACTGGCGCAAGCTGCTCGAGCGGAAGGATATCGACGCGGTCGACATTTGCACGCCGAACAACTTGCACAAAGAGATCGCCATCGCCGCCGCCAAGGCCGGCAAGATGATCCTTTGTGAAAAGCCGCTGGCCATGAACACCGCCGAAGGCGAAGAGATGTGTCGCGCGGTCGAAGCGGCCAAGGTGCCGAACATGGTCTGGTACAACTACCGCCGCGTGCCGGCCGTGACCATGGCCAAGCAGTTGATCGACTCGGGCAAGCTGGGACGCATCTTCCACTACCGGGCGTTGTTCTTGCAGGACTGGACGATCTCGGCCGATCTGCCGCAGGGTGGCGCGGCACTGTGGCGCTTGGATGCCGCCGCCGCCGGCAGCGGCGTGACCGGCGACTTGCTGGCCCACTGCATCGACACCGCGCTGTGGCTGAACGGCTCGATCGACACCGTCACCGCCATGACCGAGACGTTCGTCAAAGAACGGAAGCACAATCTGACGGGCAAGGTGGAAAAGGTTGGCATCGACGACGCCTGCGCCTTCTTATGCCGGTTCCATAACGGCTCGCTGGGGACGTTTGAAAGCACGCGCTACGCCCGCGGTCACAAGGCGCTGTACACCTTGGAAGTCAACGGCGAGAAGGCATCGCTCCGGTGGGATCTGCACGATCTGCATCGACTGCAATGGTTCGATCACCGCGACGAGGGCGCGCTCCGCGGCTGGCGCAGCATTCACCTTTCGGACGGCGACCAGCCGTACATGAAGCACTGGTGGGTGCCGGGCCTGCAGATCGGCTACGAGCACACGTTCATTCACCAGGTGGCCGACTTCCTGGAAGGATTGAGCAAGGGTGTGCCAGCGTCGCCGACGTTCCGCGACGCGCTCGAATCGCAAAAGGTCTGCGACGCGGTCCTCGACAGCGCCAAGAGCGGCCAATGGGCCAAGATCGGGTAAATTTTACCTTGTTTGACTAGTAGTTATAATGAAATCAGAGCCGGTCACCGCTGGAGACGTGCCGTGAGCAGTGCAAACGTAAGAGCAAGACGTCAGAATATCCTACGAGTTGATGCCACGGCGAGGTCGGCAAGACGTGAAATAGTAAGAGCGTTTGCAATTCCAGAGAACTGCGTCAGGCTCGTTCGTCCCAATGGCATGCCCACTAGGTCGGACAAGCGAATTGGTCAACTTATCAAGGAGCACGAATAGTCGTCTCTGGCATGTGAGGTTTTTAATGGTAGACGTCATTCTGAGTAGTGAACAATTCAAACTCGTGCAAGACGCTGACGGGTGCGTTGCGATTCGTCAGCCCGATGGAGCATTGATCGGGTACGTCCAAATCGCGAACGCTGACCCATTGACGCCCGAGGAAATTGCCGCCGCTCGGCGATCACTGAGCGCTCCCGGGGCCTGGTTGACAACGCCGCAATTGCTTGACCATCTCAAATCATTAGGCGCGTAGTGATACGTTACACCGTAGTTTGGAGCCAAGACGCGCTGACAGCACTGGCAACCATTTGGCTAGAAGCGGCAGACAAGAATCAGTTGGCCAGTGCAGCTTCAGACATCGACCATCAACTATCTTCGCTTGATTTACGTGCCGCACTGCCTGTGCATGAAGGTTTGTGGAAACTGAGCAGCGGCCCACTGATTGTCGTGTTTTTTATCAGTGAGCCAGACCGAACGGTCATGGTCTCGTTCGTACGGCGAAGCAAAGTATAGACGCGTCTGTCGATGAACTACTTTGCTCATGGTCGGCGGTTTGTTGACGATCCTTACTTGCTGGCCGGGACGGCGGTGCCCGACTGGTTGTGCGTCAGCGATCGCCGGACCAAAGTCCGCGCCGCGCAGGCGCAGGCCGCGTGTACACATGACGATCCGCGCCTGGCGGCGCTGGCGCGCGGCATTGTCCAGCACCACCACGACGACGCTTGGTTTCACGGGACCGAGGCCTTCAACACGCTGCAATGGCAGCTCGCTCGTCAGGTCCGCGAGGTGGTCGGCACGGACGACTCGCTGCGCCCCAGCTTCCTGGGTCACATCCTGGTCGAAATCCTGCTCGACGCCACGCTGATTGCCCAGTCGCCCCCGGCGATCGACGATTACTACGCGGCCATGCGTCAGGTCGACCCGGCCTTCGTCCAATGGGGCGTGCAGCAGTTGACGCCCCGGCCGGTCGAGCGGCTGGCCTTGATGGTCGAGGGATTTTGCCGCGAACGATTCTTGATCGATTACGGCGACGATGAGAGACTGACCTATCGACTGAACCAGGTGATGCGCCGCGTCGGGCTTGGCGAACTGCCCGCCGCGTTCAGCGGCATGTTGCCGGCGGCCCGAGCGCAAATTACCGCCGCGGCCGAGGCGCTGCTGGCCGAAGCGTCGACAGCGGCCGCGATCCTCAATCCTTAACCCACATCGCGACACGCCCCAGGAAACCTGCGAGGAATCGGCCCATGAAATTTGGCATGAACATGCTGCTGTGGACCGATCACCTGACCGAGGCGCATCGACCGATCCTCGAGAACCTCAAGCAACTCGGCTACGACGGCGTCGAGTTGCCGGTGTTCGATCTGAACCCCGACAAGTTCGCCGCGATGGGGCTGTGGCTCGACGACCTGGGGCTGAAGCGGACGGCCGTCACGGTGCGTGGCCCGGACGACAATCCCATCAGTCCCGACGCCAAGATTCGCCAGCAAGGGGTCGAGAAGAACAAGCTGACGCTCGAATGTTGCCAGGCCGTCGGGGCCGAAGTGTTGTGCGGGCCTTATCATTCGACCCTCGGTCAGTTTTCGGGGGCCGGCCCCACGGCCGACGAGTGGCGATGGGGCGTCGAGAGCATGCGGCAAACGGCCGAGCACGCTAGCACCTGCGGCGTGACGCTGGCGGTCGAATACCTGAACCGGTTCGAGTGCTATCTGCTCACCTCGGCTGCCAGCACGGCGAAGTTCGTCCGTGAAGTAGAACATCCGAGCTGTCGCATGATGTATGACACGTTCCACGCCAATATCGAGGAAAAGAACATTGCCGAGGCGATCCGCGCGTGCGCGCCGTACACCGTGCATGTGCATATCTCCGAGAACGACCGCAGCACGCCGGGGCAAGGGCACGTCGATTGGGACACCACGTTCGACACGTTGAAAGCGGTCGACTACGACGGCTGGATGACGGTCGAAGCCTTTGGATTGGCATTGCCCTCGCTGGTCGCAGCCACGAAAATCTGGCGGCGGATGTACGACAGCGAAGAACAACTCGCCCGCGAGGCCTTGAAGTTTATGAAGGCGGAGTGGGCGAAGCGGAATTAGTCAGTTGTCCGTTGTCAGTAGTCAGTTGTTGGGGAAGCGTTTGATTGCGTGCGTTCTTCACGGAGCGCGAAGCAACATGCAACTGACAACGGACCACTGACAACGGACAGAGTCGTGGCGGATACGAGTTCTTCCCTAGTCTCTAGCCCCTCGTCCCTCTTCCATGCCCAACGACAACACGCCAGATCGATCGCCACTCAGCGGCTTGCGCTCCGCGCCGAGCGATGGCGGGCTGTCGCTCGATAGCTTGAATCAGGCGTTTCAGGCGATGTTGTCCGGCGGCAGCGACCCGTACGAAGCGGCCCCCGCTGACGAGCCGGCCGGCGATGCGACCGACGCGGCAACCACCGCCGAAGCGTCCGCAATCGCGCCGCACGACGCCGACGAAGACGATCGCCAGCTTACGCCACGTTCGATTCTCGAAGCGATGCTGTTCGTCGGGCTACCCGACCATGCGCCGCTCGAACCGGCGGCGGTCTCGGGCATGATGCGGGGTGTGCGTCCCGAGGAGATCGACGAGTTCGTGGCCGAACTCAACGCCGAGTACGCGACGAACGGCTCGCCGTACACGATTGTCAGCGTCGGCCAGGGCTATCGGCTGGAACTGCTCGCCGAGTTCCACAGCCTGCGCGACAAGGTGCTTGGGCGCGAGCGGCAGGCCCGGCTCTCGTCGGCCGCGATTGAGGTGTTATCGCTGGTGGCGTATCACGGCCCGCAGACCGTCGAGCAACTGAACAAGCTGCGTGGCATTCCCAGCAATCACGTGATCTCGCAATTGGTCCGCCGGCAGCTTCTGGCGGTCGAGCGCGAAAGCGAAAAGCCGCGCAAGCTCAAGTACCGAACGACCGACCGGTTCCTGCAACTCTACGGCCTGAAGAGCCTCGACGAACTCCCGCGGCCGCAGGATCCAGAGCCGCGCTGAGCGCTCTGTTCGCCACGGAGGCACGGAGACGCGGAGGTTTGCACGGAGGGATGAGAAGTCATAAGCACCAATGTCCAAATCCCAATGACCAAGAAGTCAGAGCGAAGGATGCCGTCGTATTCCTTGGACATTGGTCATTGGTGCTTGGTCATTAGCTTGTCCGCGGCCGGTCCTCCGTGTTGAACTCCGTGCCTCTGTGTCTCCGTGGCAAGTATTGATCTAAGTGCTCAGCGCCTTGCGTACCGCGGCGCGGGTCTTTTCGAGCCCGGTCTTGACCACCGTGGCGGCGTCCTGCGCCCAGTACTCTTTGTTGAACAGTTCCAGCGACAAGTAGCCAGTGAAGCCGATGTCGCGCAGTGTCCGGAAAATGTAGTCGAGAGGCGCGACGCCATCGCCCGGGTAAACGCGATGCGCGTCGGTCAACTCGGCCCGCGGCGCGTCGGGATAGTCGTTCACATGAAACACCTGGATCGTGTCGCTGCTCAGGTGCTGCAAGCCCAGGAAGTCCGAGCCACCTTTGTGCAGGTGATAGACGTCGGGCAGCAGACACGCCGCCGGGTGCCGGCTTTCGAGCACCACGTACATCGACTCGCCCAAGCGTCCCAGCGTTGACGAGTGCCCCCAGACTTCGACTTGCGGCTTGACGCCGAACGACATTCCCAACTCGCATAGCGCGTGGTAGCGATCGGCGATCTTCTGCAAGCTCATGCCGGTCTCTTTGGTCGCGCCGGCCGGCGGCGCGGCCAGTCGCTTGCCGCCGATCTCGGCGATCAGACCGAAGTCGCGCTTGGCTTGCTCCAGACCTTTGGCCCGGCGGGCGTCATCGTCGACGATCCACTCGGCAAAGCCGATCGCGCTTTCGACCGTGATCCCCTGATCGCTCAGCCGCTTGCGCAAGTCGGCGAGTTGGCCCCCGTTGGTGATGTATTGTTCGATCTCGCGCAGCCAGGGCTCGATGGCCGTGTAGCCGGCCTCGGCCGCCAGATCGATTTCGTCGACCAGCGGCAACTTCTGTTCGCGGATGGTGCTGGTGTTCAGGCAGTAGCCGAACGGTTCTTTGGGATCACGCGCGGCGGTTGCGGCGCCGGCGGCAGGCAGAGCGGAACTTCCCATGGCGGCTCCCATCAAGGCCCCCGCAGCCGACAGGACGGTGCGACGATCGATCAACGGAGTGGCCTCGCGATTGGTGATTGGACGGTGGGGTAAAACGGCGGCAGTCGCGTCGGCTTCAGCCGAACTCGACACGCCCGGCAGGCGGCAGCCGCCAGCTTATGTCGCACCAGGGCAAAAAGAAACCCGCGAGCGCATCTCTCAAGCGACGGTAGCGGGGGTGGCACGTCCCAAGCGCAGCGCAGGGCGTGGGGAATCGCCAATCCAATATCGGGGTCGGTGCGTGCTTCCCCACGCCCGAAGGACGGGCGTGCCACCCAGACGTTAGAACGTGGCGAGAAGCGTTCAAGCAGTAGTCGCCGCGAACCTACCCCTTGCGCCCCGCGGGCGGCCGGACGTCCGCCCTGCCCGAACAAACGCCCGTGGCGTAACCAGCGTCCAGGTATCGACATATCGCGGCTCGACAAACCGCGGCAAATCATCCGAATTGCTCCGATCAACGGCGGCCGATATATTAAAGGTTGCCCTAAATGGATCGACGGTCGCCCCGACCGCTCGATCAACTGCCCGGTAAGTTCCCCCCCCATCTGCCCCGCCCACGGTTCGTAGTTTTCCTCACAACGAGGACTTTCGCGATGCTCACGGTCCTTGGCCCGATCAACTCGGGTGCAAAGCGATTCTGCGATGGCGTTTCGCGCCGCAGCTTTCTGCGAATTGGCGCGTTGGGCATGGGAGCCGGTGCGCTGACGCTAGGCGATTTGCTGCGCCTCGAGGCGCAGGCCGCCACCAACGCGGCCGCGCCGGTGCGCAAGCTGCGTCACAAGGCGGTGATCAATATCTGTCTCGATGGCGGGCCGCCGCATCAGGACATGTGGGACATCAAGACCGAAGCGCCGTCGGAAATCCGCGGCGAGTTCCGTCCGATCGATACCAAGGTGTCAGGCATTCAAATCGGCGAAGTCTTTCCGCAAATCGCCGCCCGCATGGACAAGTTCGCCGTCATCCGCTCGATCGTCGGCGCCAACGGGCGTCACGATCTGGTGCAGTGCACCTCGGGCTGGACGTTGAACGACATGCGCTCGCTCGGCGGACGACCGAGCCTTGGCTCGGCGTTGTCCAAGCTGCGCGGGCCGGTCGATCCCGCGATTCCGCCGTTCATTGGCCTGGCCGCCAAGACCGGCCACATTGAATGGTCCGATCCTGGCACGGCCGGCTTCCTGGGACCGATCCACTCGGCGTTTCGTCCCGACGGCGAAGGTCTGGCCAACATGCGCCGCAACGAAACGGTCAGCATCTCGCGCCTGGGCGACCGCCGCGAGTTGCTCACGAAGTTCGACCGGCTGCGCCGCGAGCTGGACAGCTCGGGCACCATGCAGGCCAAGGACAACTACGACCGGGCCGCGTTCGAAATCCTGGCCAGCAGCAAGCTCGTCGACGCCCTCGATCTGTCGAAAGAAGACGCCGCCGTTCGCGAGCGCTATGGCACCGGCAAGCCGTTCAACTATCAATACGACGGCGCGCCGACCGAGAATGAACACCTGCTGTTGGCGCGTCGGCTGGTCGAAGCCGGCGCGCGCTGTGTCACCCTGAGCTATGGCCGCTGGGACAGCCACGGCAAGAACTTCGACCTGGTCCGCGACCACGGCGGCAAGCTTGACCAGTGCCTATCGGCGCTGATCGACGACTTGGACCAGCGCGGCATGTTGAACGATGTGGCGATTGTGGTCTGGGGCGAGTTCGGCCGCACGCCGCGGATCAACGCCCAGGCCGGCCGCGACCACTGGCCGCAGGTGAGCTGCGCGTTGCTGGCCGGCGGCGGATTGCGCACCGGGCAAGTGATCGGCGCGACGAACCGATTGGGCGAAGTCCCCAAGGATCGGCCGGTCCATTTCCAAGAGGTCTTCTCGACCCTCTATCACACGCTGGGCATCGACGCGGCCACGACGACGATCGCCGACCCCTCCGGCCGCCCGCAATACCTGAGCGAAAAGCCAGCCATGCGCGAGTTGGTGTAAAGACACCAGTTGCATTCGCCGCAAATGTTGCGGCGATCTTTGTAGGGTGCATTACATGCACCTTATCTGTGGTATGCTTCGTCCTGTTTTCTCAGCAGCGAACAATCGCCAAAATCGGAGTCGCTAACTCCATTGCGACAAATCGCTCTTAGGCGTCAAATTGCGTCATCATGCCCAATTACCGTCGCAACTTCGTTCCGGGCGGCACGTATTTCTTCACGGTCGTCACCTATCGACGCCGGCGCATTCTCCTGGACAAAACTGCCCGAACGATCCTCGGCTCGGTGATGCGCGAATGCAAGGGCCAATGGACGTTCAAAACGGAAGCAATCGTTTTACTCCCGGATCATTTGCACACGATCTGGACCTTGCCGCCGCAAGATTTGGACTATTCGCGCCGTTGGGCGTGGATCAAGAAGGAGTTCACCAAACGCTGGCTACAAGCCGGCGGGTTAGTCGCAGAAGTGAGCGAGTCATGGCAACAGCGACGACAACGAGGCGTGTGGCAAAAGCGTTTTTGGGAGCACACGATCGTGGATGAGGAGGATTTCGAGCGGCACGCCGATTACATCCACTTCAATCCGGTCAAGCACCGACTTGCGACGAACCCGCGTGATTGGCCTCATTCATCGTTTCACAAATGGGTCAAACAAGGCGCGTATTCTCTCAATTGGGGCGCGAATGTTGCGATAGGAGACATGCAAGCGACGACTGGGGAACGGTAGCCGCTTGGAAGTCGATTCTTGTTGCCGCGCACAAATAAGGTGCATGGAATGCACCCTACTAAGAATCATCACGCCGCGGGGCGGATGGCGGCCGGCGTTGGCGTGACGTCATTCGCCAAATGCGGCTGGGCGGTGTGCAGGTACTGCTGCACGTAATCCTCGACCGCCGCTTCCAGCGTGTGGAACTTCACCGGGCAACCGGTGGCCGCGAGCTTTCGCATGTCGGCTTGCGTGAAATACTGATACCGGCCGCGGAGCGCCTCGGGCATGTCGATGTACTCGATCGCCGCCGCGCGGCCGAGCGCCGCGAACACCGCCCGGGCCAGATCGTTCCAAGTCTGGGCCTGACCCGTCCCCAGGTTGAACAGCCCGCCGAACTTTTGCTCGAGCAACCAGTCGATCACGTCGACACAGTCCTTCACGTAGACAAAGTCGCGCATCTGCCCGCCGTCGGCGTAGTTGGCCTCGTACGAGCGGAACAGCTTCACCTGGCCGGTGGCGACGATCTGGTGATAGGCCTTGAACACCACGCTCGACATATCTTGCTTGTGGTATTCGTTGGGCCCGAAGACGTTGAAGAACTTCAGGCCGACAATCTTCTTGAGCGCGCCGGTTCGCCGGGCCCACAGATCGAACCGCTGCTTCGAGTAGCCGTATTGATTCAACGGCCGCAGCGCGTCGATGGCCGATTCGTCGTCAACGTAGCCTTGCGCGCCGTCGCCATAGGTGGCGGCGCTACTGGCGTAGACCATCCGCACGCCGCGCTCCAGGCACCAGGTCGCCAGAGCCTGGGAGTAGGCGACGTTGTTCTTCATCAGATAGTCGCTGTCGCGCTCGGTCGTGCTGCTGCACGCCCCCAGGTGGACCACGGCCTCGATCCGCGGCATGGTGTTCTGCTCGACACGGCGTAGCAGTTCGTCCTTGTGCCAATAGTCGGCAAACGCCAGCGGGTTCAAGTTCTTCCACTTGTCGCTGGTGGCCAGTTCATCGACGACCAGAATATCGTCATAGCCGCGCTGGTTCAGACGCCAGACCATGGCGCTGCCAATGAACCCGGCTCCGCCGGTAACGAGAATCATGGTTTTGGCATCCTTGCCGTGAGGGTCCGTTGTCCGTGGTCAGTTGTCCGTTGCCTATTGCTGCGGGCCGATCGCCGATGGTTCATCGCTAGCTATTCCCCAGCAACTGACCACGGACGACGGACAACTGACAAACTGGCGGCCGATTGTACCGGTATCGGCAGATGGCCCAAAGAGCAGCCGCCGGCGTTGAAACCGTGCGATTTCCCGCCAGTCTGCGCGAACGGCGTTCTGAGGCTAGAATGTGCTAGCGTCGTTGATCCATTTGTCGGCCGCCACCTTTGAATCATGCACCCTAGCTTGCGCAGCGCTGTCGATGATCTGGAGCGTGGCGGGCATTTGCGGCGGGTCGCGGCTGAGATCGATCCGCGGCTCGAAGCCGCCTATCTGCAACGCCGCGTCTATGCCGCCGGCGGGCCGGCCTTGCTGCTCGAAAACGTCCGCGGCTGCCAGTTCCCCATGGTCTGCAATTTGTTCGGCAGCCTGGCGCGTCTGCGCTATCTGTTTCGCCACACGCTGGCTGGCGTGCAACAACTGGTCGCGATGAAAGTCGACCCCGGCGCCGCGCTACGCAGCCCGACCAAGGCCCTCAGCGCGCTGCCGGCCGCGTGGCGGATGTTGCCGCGCTATGTGTCGCGCGGGCCGGTCCTGAAGCACGCGACCACGATCAGCAAGCTGCCGCAGCTTGTCTCGTGGCCGCGCGACGGCGGGCCGTTCGTCACCTTGCCCGAGGTTTATACCGAAGACCCCGACGCGCCGGGCTGGCGACGGTCGAACCTGGGGATGTATCGCGTGCAACTGGCCGGCAATCAGTACGCGCCCGATCGGCACATCGGCCTGCACTATCAGATTCATCGCGGCATCGGCGTTCATCACACCGCAGCGCGGCGGCGCGGCCAGCCGCTGCGCGTGAACGTCCTGGTCGGCGGCCCGCCGGCCTTGGCCATTGCCGCGGTCATGCCGCTGCCCGAGGGTTTAAGCGAACTCAGCTTTGCCGGCGCGCTGGCCGGCGCGCGCGTGCGATTGGTGAAACAGGCCAACGGACCCGCCGTCGTGGCCGACGCCGACTTTTGTATCTCGGGCACGGTTGAAGAGACGCTCTTGCCCGAGGGACCGTTCGGCGATCACTTGGGCTACTATTCGCTGGCTCACGACTTCCCCGTGCTGCGCGTCGATCGGGTGACGCACCGCTCGGGGGCGATCTGGCCTTTCACGTCGGTCGGCCGGCCGCCGCAAGAGGACACCACCTTCGGCGAGTTCATTCACGAGCTGACCGGCCCGGTCGTGCCGACACTGGTGCCGGGCGTGCGCGCGATTCATGCCGTCGACGCCGCCGGCGTCCATCCGCTGCTGCTGGTGATCGGCAGCGAACGCTACACGCCCTATTTGCCGACCGCGCGGCCGCAGGAGTTGTTGACCCAGGCCAATGCGCTGCTGGGGCAGGGGCAACTGTCGCTGGCCAAGTACCTGCTGATTGTCAACGGCGACGACGACCCGACGCTCGACTTGCACGATCCGGCCCGGTTCTTGCGACACCTGCTGGCGCGCGTCGACTGGACGCACGATCTGCATTTTCAGACCTGCACCACGATCGACACGCTCGACTACAGCGGCTCGTCACTGAACGCCGGTTCCAAGGTTGTGATCGCCGCCGCCGGCCCGCCGCGGCGCGAGCTGCCCGAGCGGATCGACGGCGAGCTTTCCCTGCCGGCCGGCTTTGCCGACGCGCGGTTGGCGCTCCCCGGTGTGCTGTGCATTGCGGCGCCGGCGTACACGGCCGAGGGGGGGCACGCCCAGGCCGAAGCGTTCTGCGCGGCATTCCACGCCGGCTCGGCGATCAACCGGTTCCCACTCGTCGTGTTGGTGGACAATGCCGAGTTCGCGGCGCGGAACCTGTCGAACTGGTTGTGGGTGGTGTTCACGCGCTCGAACCCGGCGGTCGACATCCACGGCATCGAGTCGTTCACCGAGCACAAGCACTGGGGTTGCCGCGGGGCATTGGTGATCGACGCGCGGATCAAGCCGCACCACGCTCCGCCGCTCGAAGACGATCCGGCGGTGGTCGGGCGGATCGAGTCGCTGGCCGTCCACGGCGGTCCCCTGCACGGGATCATTTGATCCAGCGGCGCGGCGCGTTTAGAGTGAAGGGCCGCTCGTCGCCCCGTGTCGTCGCTTGCCAATTCGCTGGGTGGCCCGGACAACTTGCTTGTCCGGGCGGCGCAGCCGCAAGAGGGTTCAGAGCCTTGCCCGATCCCTCTTGTCGCTGGCGCGACACCGACAACCAGTTGTCGGTGCTACCCGTCACTTTACCGCTTGCAAACTCGCCGGCCTTATCAACCTCGCATGCTCTATTCGCTCGCCCAGTTGCCTTGGTCGTTCTGGTTGCCGCTCTTGTTCCTGCAAGGAGCGATCATCGGCAGCTTCCTGAACGTGGTGGTGTACCGGATGCCGGCCGGGCTGAGCATTGCCTGGCCTCCGTCGGCTTGCCCGCGCTGCGGCACCCGGATCAAGACGCGGGACAATCTGCCGATCATTGGCTGGCTCTTGCTGCGCGGGCGGTGTCGCGCCTGTGGCCAGTCGATTGCCTGGCGCTACCCGGCCGTCGAGTTGGCGTGTGCCGTCGCGTTCGCCGCGCTCGGCTGGGCCGAGCCATTACAGCTTGGTCGATTCTTGCCTGGTGAAGTGTGGACAATACCGGCCGCGTGGCAAA
This sequence comes from Planctomycetota bacterium, assembly GCA_018242585.1. Lineage (NCBI taxonomy): Bacteria > Pseudomonadati > Planctomycetota > Planctomycetota bacterium. The sequence continues at coordinate 6,911 of JAFEBQ010000024.1, read as the reverse complement.
TCTATGGCAATCACCTGCTGCTGGTGTGTGGCCTGCTGGTCGTGATGCTGGTCGAGCGCGACGGCTTTGCGCTGCCGTGGCGAATGGTGCTGGTGTGGCTGGCAATTGCGGTGCCGCTCGGCGCGTTCTGGCCGGCGATTCACCCGATCACGCCACCGATTCATAACGCCAGGGTCGCACTCGAGGCCGGCACGCCGATGGTCGGCATGCTCGATGGCGTGGCCGGCTTGCTGGTCGGCGCGACGCTTGGGGCGCTAGCCGGCTTGGGGACAGGCCAGGGGCCCAGCCGACTGGCCGGACGCAACACGATGGTCGTCGCGCTGGCGGCCGTGGGGGCGCAACTCGGCTGGCAAGCAGCCTGTCCGCTGGCCGCGGTGACGATGGCGCTCGTCATGCTGACGGCGATGTTCCGCGCCGGGGTGCGGACGCTGAAGTTCATGCCCAACACCGGCTGGCTGTTCCTGGCCACGGTCATCTGGCTGTTCAACTGGAAAACGATCGTCGAGCGCTGGCCCTGGCTGGGGGGCGAGGCGAATTACCGCACGCTGGCCGCCGGCGCGGTGGCCGTCTTCACGTGCGGCATCGTCGCCTGGATTCTCAGGCCGCGAAGGGGAAGCGGAGAGGAGAACTGAGTCGTCCGTTGTCGGTAGTCAGTTGTCCGTTGCAGGAGAAATTGCTCGCGATTCACACTCATCACGTAGCGCGAAGCAGGGTGCAACTGACAACGGACCACTGACAAGCAAGGCGACTAACCGCTGGCTACCTTTCCTAGCAACCAGCAACTCGCAACTTTTCTCCCCGCCTCACTGCACCGTCGTCGGTTCTTCGGCCACCAGCGGCTGGGCCATGTTCTGGCTGGTGATTTGCGCCTGCAATCGCGCCACGCCCGCCTTGGCGGCCCGGGCTTGAATGCGATAGACGACCGTTTGCTGCGGGGCCAGTTGCGCCAGCGGCTCGAACTGGACGGTCTGATTGGCGATCTGGCCATTCGTCGGACCCGACGTGCCGAGCGGCGCAGGGATCAACTCGGGGGACAAGGTCACGGCCAGTTGCACCCGAGCATCGGCCACCTGGCTGACATTGGTGACGCGGACGGTGTAGCCGATGCTGCTGCCGACGGCGCGCGGGTCGCCGCCATCGTCGATCGTCACGCTCAGCGGCGTTTGCGACGGTTGAATCGAGACACAAGCCTGCGTGTCGGCCCGAACCCCTTCGGTGCAAACGACCGTATTGCGCGAACAGGCGTTATCAGCCGGCGCGGTGCAGCGATAGGTGACCGACAGCTTCATCCCCTTGCCCGGCGGCAGCTCGTCGATGGTCCATTGCAGATCGCGGCCGACGTCAACGTGGCCATTCGACGCTTCGACCGCCATCAGCGACAGGTCGCTGTTGTCGGTGATCTTCAGGTTCGTCGCCTTCGCGCGCCCCGTGTTTGAGACCAGGATGTCAAACTGCGCTTGGTCGCCGACGTTGCGGCGCGTGGGGCCGACCTTCTTGATGTCGAGCACCGGCTTCAGGCTGGGATCGGTCGGCGTCGTCGGCACCGGCGCAATCGGCGCTGGACTTGCCGACGGCACACCGGTGACGCAGCCGCGCCCTTGAGCGCGCAGTCCGTTGCCGCTGATCACGTCAACCGTGTTGCACAGTTGGCCGGGGGCCATGACGATGAACTTGGCTGAAATCGTCTTCGACTCGCCCGGCTGCAAGGTGCCGACGGGGGCTTCGATGGGGTTGGCCGCCGTCTGGTTGTGACGCAGGCCGCTGTCGTATAGCTCGACAATGCGCACGTCGGTGGCGGCCGCGGTGCCGCGGTTGGTGACCGTGGCGGTGAACGTGACCACGGTGCCGACCGGCGCTTGTTCGGGATCGGCCGTCACCACCACGGCCAGGGCCGGGGCAACAACGGTCGTGGTGGCGCAATCCTGCGCATTCTTTCCTTCGCCGGTCTGGACCGTGACACAGGCGTTGACCGTGCCGAAGCGATCGGCCCGCAGGCTCACCTCCAGCGGACGAATCTGGCCGGGGGCCAAGTCGCCCAGCGCCCAGGTCAGGTTCGAGCCGGTGACACTGGCCACGGGGTTCGTGCTCAACAGCGACGTGCCCTGCGGCAAGGGCAACGATGCGACCGCCTGGCGAATGGTGTGGCTGCCCGCGTTGCGGACTTCGACTTTATAGTTCAGCGTCGCGCCGACGGCGGCTTGGGTCGGCCCGCTGGTGCGAACGTAAAGCTCGGAAGCGCCCCAGATTTTTTGCGTGGTGGCGTTGGCGACGATCAAGCGAGTGCCGTCGCGGCTCAGCTCAGGCGAGCGGATGACCTGGACGTTGACCCGATTGGTCCCTTCGGCGGGCTGGACTTGGAACATTTCGATGCTCGCCTGGCCCAGCGCGTCGGTCGGCACCTCGACAATCTGGGCCCCGTCCGGAGCAAAGCCCGCCGCCGGGCCATCGAGAATCTCGTAGCGCACGCGCCAGCCGGCCAGGGGCGCGCCGTTCGTATGACGGACGATGCTGGTGGTGAACGTGTGCCGCGCGCCGACCGGATTGACGCTTGGCGGCGGGAAGTCCCACTTGGCGTCGAGCCATTCGATGACCGACGAGCGTTGCCGCTGGTCCCAGCCATACACCTTCGGCGCGACGGCCGTGACGATGCTTTGACCTTCGACGGGCGAGGTGACCGTGATCCAGGCCTGGCCCGCCAGCACCGGCACATCGTCGTCCTTGGTCGGCGTGCCGCGATTCAAACAGTAATCGCCGGTCGACGTCGAGTTGACCGCGTAGTTGCTCGAGACTTTATTGGCCGAGGTGCCGCCGGTCAGGTAGCCGCACAACTGGTCGACGGTGCCGTGGTAATCGCCGACGGTGACGATGTAGCCGACGCTGCCCGGCGCGACCGTCCATTCGACGCGCTGGTTGCGCGTGGTCCGGCCATCGGGCCCGCAGACGGCGGCTTTCAAGACGACTTCGGAACCAACCGGCGCGACGACGCGATTGGGCGTGACGGCCACACCGGCTTGATTGGACAGGGTGCTGGGCGGCCCGGGGTCGGGCTTGAACTTCGGCGGCTTGGGATCGTGAGCCAGAAAGAGGCGATTGCCGCTCGGATCGATCTTGGGGGGCGAGCAATCAAACGTCTGACAGCCCGTCAATGCCGGCGCCCAGAGGGCCAGCACGGCGAGTGAGCGCCAGATTTGCTTCCTGCAACCAACCATGGTCGTGAATCCTTCGCGGGGCCAGGGTTTCCGTCCCGGCCGGACGTACACGCGGGCAAGTCGTTTGGTGCGCGGCTGGCGGTGTAGGTCCAGCGGCGCAACACAGAGTTGCTCGTCATGGGAAACGTAGCACGCGCGAAAGGTCCGCGCCGGGCGGAAGCGGGCGAAGGAGAGGAAAAAGTAGCCCGCTGAGGTCAGGTGGTAGGGAAGGTAGCGATTGCGCTAGGGGTAACCGGCGCACTCACGGATTCTCGAATGGTGGCGGCGGGGGCATTGGCCTATCCAGCGGCGAGAATGCGTCCGGCGCTTCTTTGGTGTTCGCGCCAGAGTCCGCCGCGCAGAACTTCTTCCATCCGGTGTACGCGTCTCCCAAGCGTACCATCGTCTCCTCGTCGGCCTTGATGATCGCGCCCGAGTACTTGTCGGGATCGTAGCCTTCCCAGAACACGTCGGGCTCGTCGGTCGCATAGGAGTACGGCTCTTCCGTCGCTGGGTTCGTCGGCGCGGCGTCGATGAACTCGGGCACAAGGGCGGCGAACGACTTGGGATAGGCGCCGTGGCGCAGTTTGTACGCCACCGTCGCTACCGACAAATCGCCGACGATTGCCCGTGACTTTTCGTTGATCGCCAATTGGATGATATGCACCATCGAGTATCCCTGGTTGGCGACAAAAACACTCCCCGCGCCTTGGGGCCAATCGATGCTCCATTGGCGGAAACCATTCACGTCGGCGGGCTCCTTCGTCACGATTCCCTTTAAGCGTTCGACAAACGCTGGCCAGGCCGGAACATCATCGGCCAATTTGGTAACCCGAATTGTCGCGAACGACAACCGCCAGGCCCAGCGATGGTGCTGGTATTGCTCGCGCATTTCATCGTCATACAGCGTGGAATCGGTCAATCCACCCAGGTGCAGCTTGTAGTTTGTCCGTGGCTCGACGGCAGCTTCGCATTCCAGGTTTGGCCAAAGCTTCGCGAACTCGATTGGCCGGTTGATCGCCAGTGGAAACTGAAATTCGAATGCAACTTTGGGATTCTCGTTCAGTAGTTGGCCGAGCAGTTCCATTCGCGCGCGTTCGCGCAGGGTCACTATCCCGGCGACAAGCGTGCGCGGGTAAACGGCAATGCGATTCAAGTCTCGCATCGCCTGCAGGCATTCATAGGCCCCGGCCAGATCGCCCCGCCCGGCACGTTCGCTCGCCGCACGTTCCAACAATTGACCCGCGACAGACAAGCCGGCGAGATCGTCGAAATTGGGGTGCGGCAAAACGTCGGCGTCATCACAGCGGAAGTTGGCGGCAGGCAGCTTCGCGAGCGCAATCGCTTGCCGCACCTGATCTTCATGGGCGCGAAAGAATTCCACTATCTCGGGGGATTTGGGATCGAACACCGCATCCCTTTCTCGCAGCCACTCGGGGCAACCTTCGTGGCCGCCGAGCGTGTCGAGCAGTTTTAGCAACCCTGGGCCGGCGTCCTGGTCGGCGGGGGCGCGCTCGGCCAGGTACTTGGCGACGATCTGTTCGTTCGCAGCCACGGCGCGTTCGAGTTCGCGGCAGATGGTCCAATCGTAAAGCCACAGCGTCGCGACGAACGCCACCAACGAGCCCAAGCCCGCGAGCAGCAACTTGCGCAGCCGCCATTGCCGCGCGCGGGGAATGCGTGGCTCAACTGCAGGAACGCGCCGAAACGCAAACCAAGGCAAACAGAGCAGTGCAACGTAGAACACGACGACGCATACCACGACGAACCGCGCAGGAGTTGGTGTCAGATACCAATAGTGACCCCAACCGCGAGGGTTGCGCTGGTAACTATCTAGGAACGCCAGTGCCGCGATCAGGGCCGGCAGCCACGCCAAGACCGCGATCAACGTCCAACGCACCCAACGCAAAGAAATGCGCCCCACGACGGCCAGGCCGAAGGCCACCAGCGCAAGGATAAAGATCACGGCTTCGATGGTAAGCAAGATGGGAATCATGGCGGCGGGCGATCCGGGCGCGGCTTGGGGCGTTCAAGACCCATCAAAGTCTCCCCCGCGGCCGAGCGCCGGGCAATGCGGCGTTCGCTCTAGTTGGCGTGGTTTGTCCTTCCACGAATGCCCCGCCGGACTTCACCGTCGTCATGTCGCCTATCAGGAGGATTCTCTATGCTGCCAAAACGGCAGGGGAGTTTGGGCTTGGGGGGCTGTTCAGTCGGTTGTGGCAGGAAGGGGCCAATCGAGCGCCGGCGGGGCGAGTAAAACAACTGGCGACTGAATAAGCACTTACGGCGAGCGAGACTCTTTGGCGCGCCAGTTGCCTAAAGCATGCCCTGCCGATGGTTTTCGGCCCTTAAATGGCAGTCTGCGCCCACGGGACGGACGCCGGGCGCGCAGGCCTATGGCCTAGCGGCTAAACGGGCGGGAACTGACGTTACAGTCGAACGCCGTTCTCGACCGAAAAGCATCGTTCCATCAAAACACCGTCCTCGAACTAACACCGTTCTCGATTCCGTCTGGAGGCGAACTAACTATGGCCGTGGCTACCAAGGATCGTAAGGCAAGCAAGGGCGCGATGAAGCTGCAACCGTTGGGTGACCGCGTGGTCGTCGAACGCGAAGCGTCCGAAGAGCGGACCGCCGGCGGGATCGTGCTGCCCGACTCGGCTCAGAACAAGCCGGCCCGGGGCAAGATCATCAGCGTCGGCGAAGGCAAGCTGTTGGACGACGGCTCGCGCGGCGCGCTGCAGGTCAAGGTCGGCGACCGCGTGTTGTTCAGCTCGTACGCCGGCGACGAGTTCAAGATCGGCGATCAAGAGTTGTTGCTGATGCGCGAAGACGACATCCTGGCCGTCATCGAAGGCTAATACAACGCGGACCCACCAAGCCGACGGCTCTGCCGTCGTAATCACGGCGACCGAGTCGCCGGCTTGGTCGTTGCGAACCATTCATCTACCAAATCGGAGATTCACAGAACATGGCAAAGACGATTGCTTTCGATCAGGAAGCCCGCGAGGCGATTCGCCGCGGCGTTTCGAAGCTGGCCCGGGCCGTCAAGGTCACGCTCGGTCCCAAGGGTCGCAACGTGATTTTGCAGAAGAGCTTTGGCTCGCCCACGGTCACCAAGGACGGCGTCACCGTCGCCAAGGAAATCGACCTGGAAGACGTCTATGAGAACATGGGCGCTCGGATGGTCCGCGAAGTGGCCAGCAAGACCAGCGACGTGGCCGGCGACGGCACCACCACCGCGACGGTCCTGGCCGAAGCGATCTTCAACGAGGGTCTGAAGGCCGTCGTGGCCGGCGTGAACCCGCTGGCGCTGAAGCAGGGCATGGAACGGGCCGTGGCCGACATCACCGAAAAGCTGAAGTCCGCCTCGATCACCATCAAGACCAAGAAGGAAATGTCGCAAGTGGCCACCGTGGCCGCCAACAACGACAGCGAAATCGGCGACCTGCTGGCCGACGCCATGGACCGCGTGGGCAAGGACGGCGTGATCACCGTCGAGGAAGGCAAGACTTCCGACACCGTACTCGAGTTCGTCGAAGGCATGCAGTTCGATAAGGGCTACGTCTCGCCGTACTTCGTCACCAACCCGACGGAGATGAAGGCGGAACTCGAAGACGCCTACATCCTGATCCACGAAAAGAAGATCAACAACGTCCGCGACCTGCTCCCGCTGCTCGAGAAGATCGCCGCGGCCTCCAAGCCGCTGCTCATCATCGCCGA